>NZ_JBEXUS010000016.1:0-109577 GCF_040614455.1 Nocardia sp. NPDC005978 | reverse complement strand
CGGTGAGCCCGCCGAGCGCGCCCGCGACCGAGCGATCGGTGCTGCGCAGCGCGACGGCGGCGGTCCCCGCGCCCACCGCGGCGATGGCGGGGGTGCGGAAGCGTTCGGGCAGTGCGGCGATGCCGACGGCGGCGGTCACCACGTTGGCCGCCACCCCGTACCGGGTGGCTTCCTTGTCGTGCTTGCCGGACTTGGCGACCAGTTCCTCGACGACGGCGGTCGGCGCGGTGTCGGCGAGCAGCCGCCCGACCCCGTCGAGCATCGATCCACCCCGCGCGGCGGCCACCAGTTCTCCCGCGCCGAGCGCGCCCAGCCCTACCGCAGCCGCGCCGATGAGTCGACGCTTACCGTTCTCCGACACCGTTCGAACCTTCCGTAGCCGGGCAGCTTCGCCCATTGTTCGCCGGCCGGGCTGTGTCCCAGCAGGATTCGTCCGGGGGCTCCCTGTATCTCACACGAATTCGCGCGGGAGGGCCAGACCTCCCCCGATTTCGCGGCCGGGCCCGAAAGATACCAGCCGGTTCCGGGCAGCTTCACGGTCCGCTGCCGGCCTGCGGCGGAGGGGCCGATCAGCGCTCTGCCGCGCGGGCGGCGGCAGGGGTTCGGATCGCCGTCCTGCTGTCGGTGCCGGTGTACAGCCGTTCAACGGCACAGACAGCTCCGATGGACGCGTAGCCGCCGACAACGGCGATGCCAACCCGACCGGCAACCAGGCCACCTTCACGGTCGCCGCTGATACCTGGCCGGCGGGCGAGGGGATTCGGTCCTTCCCGAAGCTTCGAAGGCCCGGTGACCCGGAACCGGTCGCGGTAAGGGATGGTCTGCGACAGGTCCCGGCTCGTTCGGTATATCGCCGACCCACTCCGCTCGCGTCGGCGCCTCGCGGCTAGCGGCTGAGGTGGGAGTCGATGATCGGGCCGAGTCGAGCGAAGGCTTCCGCGGTGATCAGTTGATTATGGCCGAATTCGACCGTGTGCTCGGCTATTTCGCCCGCGACGTACGGCCGCCAGGTGGCGACGTTCGGGACCGGGTCCGGATTGCCCGCGGCGGTGAAGAACAGCAGGTCGCCGTCGAACACCTCGGGGCGGTGGGTGGACAGCCGGTGCAGCAGGGCGCGCAGGTCGCCGTGCAGGCGTTCGATCTCCGCTGTCGTGAAGGAGATTCCGGCGTTCGCCAGCAGTTCGGCGGCGTGCGCGGCGTCGAGATCCGCGAACTCGGGCGGGATGTCCAGGCCGGCGAACTCCTCGAGCAGGATCCCGAGCGGCGGCGCCGCGCGCCCGTCGGTGCTCCCGGTGTCCGCCCGCGCGTCCATCATGATCAGCGAGGGCACCTGTTCGCCGGCGCGGCGCAGTTCGACTGCCATGGCGTGCGCGAGCGGGCCGCCCGCGGAGTAGCCGAGCAGGTGGTACGGACCGTGCGGTTGTACGCGGCGGATCTCGCGCACGTAGCCGGCCGCCTGATCGACGATGGTCGGCTCCACGACGCCGTGTTCGGCCACGCCCGGCGACTGGATTCCGTACACGGGGCGCTCCCGGCCGATGAACCGCACCAATCCGCCGTAGCACCAGGCCAATCCGACCGCGGGATGGACGCAGAACAGGGCGGGCGCGGAACCGCCCGTGCGCATGGGGAGCAGGACACGCAGGGACGCTTCGACTTCCGGGTGCTCGGAGTCCTCGGCCAGTCGGCGCGCGAGGGCCGCGGGGGTCGGGTCCAGGAACATCCAGTGCAGCGGAACGGTGTGGCCGGTCTCCGCGCGAACCAGCGTCAGGAGGCGGACCGCGGCCATGGAGTTACCGCCGATCTCGAAGAAGTTGTCGTCGACGCCCACCCGTTCGGCGTCGAGGACGGTGGCGAAAGCGGTGGTGAAGGCACTTTCGACCGGGGTCCGGGGAGCGCGGTACGCCCGGCGGTGATCGGCCGCCGGGGTGGCGCGGTCGGGCACGCTGGGTGCGGTGGTCAGGGCGGGAAGTGCCGCGCCGGGGATTTCCAGGTCTCCGACGGCGCGGTCGGGATTCGCGGTGACCGTGGCGAACAGGTTCGTGAACGCGTCCGCCAGCGCCTGCGCGGTCTCCCGGTCGAACAGATCGGTCGCGAAGGTGAGAGATCCGGTCAGGCCCGCCGGATCGCCGGTGGGACCGAACTTTTCGGCCAGCATCCATTCGAGGTCGAACTTCGAACCCGGCGCGGGGGCATCGAGCGGGCGAATATCCAAGCCGGGCAACGCTATCGCGGTGGTCTGGATGTTCTGGAAGGCCAGCAGGACCTGGAACAGCGGGTGCTGCGCGGTGGTGCGCACGGGCGCGAGCGCTTCCACCAGGCGCTCGAAGGGCAGGTCCAGGTTTCCGTAGACGGCCAGATCGTCGCGGCGCACGGCATCGAGCACGGTGGCGAAGTCGGCGTCCGGATCTATCCGGGTGCGCAGCACCACGGTATTGACGAACATGCCGACCAGGTCGTCGAGTTCACCGTCGCCGCGACCCGCGACGACCGTGCCGAGGGCGATGTCCGCGGTGCCGGACAGCCGGGCCAGCAGCAGCGACAGCGCGGCGTGCACGACCATGAACGGACTCGCGCCGTGTTCCCGCGAGAGCAGTTGCAGCCGGTCGTGAACGGTTGCGGGGATGGCGAACTCGATGCGATCACCGATTCCGGAGGGCAGTTCGGGGCGCGGGCGGTCGGTGGGTATGCGGTGGACGGCGGGCAGCTCGGACAGCCGGGTGCGCCAGAAGTCGAGTTGCCGATGCGCGAGGCTGCTCGGATCCAGGTCGGAGCCGAGGATTTCCCGCTGCCAGAGGGCGTAGTCGGCGTAGTCCAGCGGGAGCGGGGACCAGACCGGCGGCTCGCCGTTCGTCCGGGACAGGTACGCGCCCAGCACATCTCGCGCGAGCGGCGCCATCGACCAGCCGTCGGCGGCGATATGGTGCACGGCCAGCGCCAGGATCGTGTGCTCCCGGCCCAGATGCAGGACCCACACGCGCAGGGGCGGCTCGGTCGTGATATCGAAGCCGCGCGCGAGTTGCGCGGTCAGCGCACCTTCGACTCCGTGTGCCCCGGTGTGGATTTCGAGCAACGGGGTGCCGCCGGGGGTGGCGGGCAGGATCAGCTGGTACGGCACGCCCTCGGAATCCTCGGGGTAGATCGTGCGCAGCGTATCGTGACGGGCCGTCACATCGTCGATGGCGGCGCGCAGGGCCGGAATATCCAGTCGCCCGGTCACATCGAACGCGCCGGGGATGTTGTAGACCGGCGAGCTCGGATCGTAGCGATTGAGGAACCACATGCGCTGCTGTGCGGCGGACAGCGGGATGTGATCCGGGCGGGGCCGCGGGCCGGGTCGGGGACGGTCGAGTGCGCCGCCGGTGACGATGAGCGCGGCCAGCTCGGCCACCGTCGGCGCGTCGAACAGGGCCCGAACCGGGACGGCCGTCCCCAGTGCCGCGCCCAGGCGGGCGACCACCCGGGTCGCGATGAGGGAATTGCCGCCGAGCGCGAAGAAATCGTCCGCGCGCCACACCCGGTCGACGCCGAGAACCTCGGCGAATACCGCGGCCACCGCCTCTTCCACGGGACCGGCGGGCGCCTCCTGAGTACCGGGGAACAGCTGCGGGGCGGGCAGTGCCGCCCGGTCGAGCTTGCCATTGGCGGTGCGCGGCAATTCCTCGAGCACCATGACGGCCGTTGGCACCATGTACGACGGAAGTCTGTGCGCCACCTCCTTCTTCAGTTGCCGAGCCGAGACATCGGCCCCGGGCGCGATCACCACGTAACCGACGAGACCGCCGCCGCCTTCCGGGCGGACATCGGCGACGGCCTGCACGACAGCGGGATTCGCCGCCAGCGCGGCTTCGACCTCACCGAGCTCGATGCGCAGACCGCGCAACTTGACCTGGGTGTCGGTGCGGCCCAGGTACTCCAGATCGCCGGCCCGGCTGCGCACCAGATCACCGGTGCGATACATGCGCACGCCGGGGAGGTAGGGGTGGGCGACGAAGCGCGCGGCCGTCAGGTCGGCGCGGCCGTAATAGCCTCGGGCCAGGGCGATTCCGGAGAGGTACAGCTCCCCGATCACCCCGTCCGGCACCGGGTGCAACCGCCGGTCCAGCACGAGTGCGCCGGCGCCGGCGATCGGGCTGCCGATGGTTATCGGGTCACCGGGCCGAAGCGGAGCGCTGCCGGTCGCCCAGACGGTGGTCTCGGTCGGGCCGTAGTCGTTGAAGTGCAGTCGATCCGGCGCGGCCCAGGCGGCGACCAGTTCGGGCGGGCAGGGCTCGCCGCCGTTGATGATCACCTGTAGCGAATCGATACCGACCGGGTCGACCGTGGCCAGCGCCGAGGGCGTGAGCGCGATGTGGGTGACGCGTTCGCGGGCGAGCAGCCGGCCCAGATCGGGCCCGGCGAACACCGCGGGCGGCGCGATGACGAGCGGGCAGGCCGCGCTCAACGCCATCACCATTTCCTGGATCGAGGCGTCGAAACTGGGCGAGGCCACGTGCAGCACGCGCGCGTCACCGGTGATGTGGTCGCGATCGTGCTGGGCGGCAGCGAGATTCGCCAGTCCGGCGTGCGTGACCACGACACCTTTGGGTACACCGGTCGAGCCGGAGGTGAATATGACGTAGGCCGGATTCTCCGGGCGCGCGGCATTGCTTCTCGCAGGCGCGCCCGCTGCGGTGCCGAGATCTCGGACGGTCCCGCCCGTGCCGGTGTCAGCTACCGATGCACCCGTGCTCGGGGACAGCTGGTCCGCCGGTCCGCGGTCCCGCGGATGGGCTCCACCGACGTCGATCCGTTCGGTTGCCCCGTGCACCGGCGAGCACGAGTTGTCGTAGACGTCCCGACGGGAAAGCGCTTCGCCGAGAACGGGTCCCGCAGCATCACGTGACCTCCGCTCGCCCACCGAGTCCGCCCGCGACGGTCCGGCTTCGCCGTGCACCGACAGCCACGTCACCTGCCCGCCCAGCCGGTCGCGCTGGTCGGCGACGGTTACCCCGAGGCGCACACCGGAGACATCGATGATCCTGGCTATGCGTTCGGGCGGGTAGGTCGGATCGATGGGGACGAACGCCGCGCCGGTGCGGGTGATCGCCCAGACCGCCAGCACCGATTCGATCGACCGGGGAATGCCCACCGCTATCAGGGTTTCCGGACCCGCGCCCGCATCGACCAGTCGGCGCGCGAGGAGTTCGGCGCGGGCGTCCAGCTCGCGGTACGTCAGTTCGCGGTCGTCGCAGACGACGGCGATTCCGTCGGGGTTGGCGGTGACGGCGTCGTGAATCAGTTCCGCGAGGGTGCGTGCAGCCGCCGCCGGGACCGGTGCGCGACGGGCCGCAGCGTGTTCGGCGGGAGTGCGGATGTCCATGTCGCCGATCGCCGATTCCGCGGCCGGGGACGTGGTCGCCGCCGTCAGCACGAGGGTCAGGCGCTCGAGAAGCGTCTCGACGGTGGACTCGTCGAAGAGGTCGGTGGCGTAGCAGCAGCGCAGGGTCGTGCCGCCGGGATCGGTGGTTACCGTCAGGCTCAGGTCGAATCTGGTGGTGGTTTGCGGGAATTCGAGCGGGGCGACGGTGAGGTTCGGGAGGTGCAGGGCCGGGAGGTGCAGGTTCTGGTAGATCAGCATGATCTGGATCAGCGGGTGGCGGGCGGCGGAGCGAGCCGGAGACAACAGATCCACCAGTCGTTCGAAGGGGACGTCGGCGTTGTCGAAGGCGGCCAGGTCGGCGTCGCGGGTCCGGTCCAGGAGATCGGCGAAGGGTTCGTCCGGGCGAATCTCCGTGCGCAGCACCAGGGTGTTCACGAACATGCCCACCAGGTCGTCGAGTTCGGGCCGGCCGCGACCCGCCACCGGGGTGCCGATCGCGATGTCGGCGCTCGTGCTCAGGCGCGACAGCAGCGCCGCGAGGGCCGCGTGCACGACCATGAACGGGGTCGCGCGCTGTGCGCGAGCCCGGCTCTCTATCGCGGCCGTGAGGTCGGCGTCGAGCCGGGCGGTGCACTCGGCGGCGCGGTAGGACGCTCGCGCCGGACGTGTTCTGTCCGTGGGTATTTCCAGGTGGTCGGGCAGGCCCGCGAGGGTGTTCGACCAATAGTCGAGTTGCCGGGACAGCAGTGAACCGGCGTCGTCCGCGCTGCCCAGACGAGCCAGCTGCCACAGGGTGTAGTCCGCGTACTGCACCGGGAGCGGCTCCCAGGCCGGGAGATGCCCGGCGGCCCGCGCGGCATAGGCCGCGGCGACATCCCGGGTCAGGGCGGCCATGGAGAACCCGTCGGTCGCTATGTGATGGGCGACGAGGACAACTACGTATTCCGCGCCGGCGGTGAGGTGTTCGGGCGCGTTCACAGGCGGTGCGTTACCGGGCGCGGACGATTCGGGAGCGGAATCGGACGCAGCGGATCCGGCGGGCGAGGAGTTCCCCGAAGTGGGATCGTGCGGCGTTGACGCGCGGGTTTCCACTCGGAACAGCCGCAGGCGCAGCGGCACCGCCGCGGTCACATCGAAACCCGCTGTGACAGTGTCCGTCACGACGCTGACCAGCTCCGTGGTGGAGACCGGCGCGACTTCGAGATCCAGCGGAACCTCCGCGGCCGGGACCACACGCTGGCTGCCCACGCCATCCACGTCCGGGTACAGCGTGCGCAGGCTCTCGTGCCGGTCGATCACATCGAGCAGTGCGGCGCGGAGCGCGGGCAGGTCCAGGTCGCCGGAAAGGCGCAGGGCCACGGGCACGTTGTAGGCCGAGGACGCCGGGTCGTACCGGTTGATGAACCACATGCGCTGCTGGGCGGGCGAGAGCGGCACCGGATTCGGGCGCGGTGCGCGCACCAGCTCGGGCTCCGCCGCACCGTCACCGGCCGCGCCGATGCGGCGGGCCAGATCGGCGACCAGCGGGGCTTCGAACAACAACCGAACCGGTACCGGGACGCCCAGCGCCGCGGACAGTCGCGCGGAAACCCGTGTGGCGATGAGTGAATCGCCGCCGAGCGCAAAGAAGTCGTCCTGCGCGCCGACGCGCTCCAGCCCCAGAACGTCGGCGAAGGTCTCCGCGATCACCGACTCCCGGCCGGTCGGCTCGATGTAGTCCGCCGTCGCCACCGTCGGTTCCGGCAGCGACCGCAGATCTACTTTGCCCGTGCGGGTCCGGGGCAGCTCGGCGAGGACCTGGATGGTCGACGGGACCAGATAGCGCGGCAGTCGCGTGCCCGCCCACTCCAGCAGTTCGGTCGCCGTGCGCCGGTCGGCGAGATCGGTTGTGCACGAGCCGGTCCGGTCCGAATCACCGTCGTACGTGATGATCGCGTCTTCCGTATCGATCGATCCCTGCGCCGTGTTTTGCGGATCGCCGGACCCCGGGAGGGTGCCGAGGCTCGGCTGCCGGGCCAGTGTCACGTAGGTGTGCAGGGACTGTGCGCCCGTGCGATTTCGGCGGGCGACCGTGACGGTTGCGTCCACGCCCGGGTGGGTGCACAGAACGGCGTCCACTTCGCCGGGTTCCACCCTGATGCCGCGAATCTTGACCTGGAAGTCCGCACGACCGGCGTACTCGAAACCCTGTGCGGTACAGCGCATCAGATCACCGGTTCGGTACATACGCGCGCCTGCGGCATAGGGGTCGGCGACGAACCGTGCGGCGGACAGCGCGGGACGGCCCGCATACGCGCGGGCCACACCGGGGCCGCGGATGTAGAGCTCGCCCACCACGCCGTCGGGAACCGGGCGGAGCCAGGAGTCCAGGAGCAGCAGGGTCGCGCCGGGGACGGGCGCATCGATGATCCCCGCCGTGCCGGCGGTCATCGGATCGCCGTACGCGGCGGCGATGGTGGTTTCGGCGGGTCCGTAGGAGTTGACCAGGACGCGCCCCGGCGACATGCGCTCGATCAGCGTCGCGGGGCAGGGTTCGCCGCCCAGGATGATCGCGCGGACCGTGGGCAGCGCGTCCGATTCCAGGGTGGCCAGGACCGTGGGTGTACAGATCAGGTGCGACACCGCGTTCGCGTCGATGGTGTCGGCCAGTTCCGCACCGACATTGGTCTCCGTGGCAGCGAGAATCAGCGTGCCGCCGGTCGCGAAGGTGCTGAGCCACACCAGGATTGCCGCGTCGAAGGCCGGGTTTAGGCAGTGCAGGACGCGCGCGTCCCGATCCATGCGGCAATGTTCCTCCGTCGCCGCGACCATGTTCGCGAGTCCGGTGTGGGTGACCACCACCCCCTTCGGGGTGCCGGTGGAGCCCGAGGTGAAGACGATGTACGCGGCGTGCTCCGGGCGGAGTGGTCGACGGCGGGCGGCAGCGGTGATCGGGGCGGCCGAATGCCCGGCGATCCGGCCGATCGTGGGCTCGTCGTCCACGACAATCCATGACACCGATCCCGGCAGTTCCGCTGCGAAATCCATGACGGTAATGCCCAGCACCGCATCGCATTCGGCGGCGATGACGGCGGTACGCGCGGCCGGCTGCGCGGTATCGAGGGGGACGAAGGCCGCACCGGTCTTGGCCACCGCCCAGAACGCGATCATCGACTCGACGGTTCGTGGCAGGGCGACCAGAACCGATCGTTCCGGACCGGCGCCGGCCGCGATCAACGCCCGCGCCAGCCGATTCGAGGACGTGTCCAACTGTTCGTACGTCAGTTCCGCGCCCCCTGCGAAACCTGCTGTTGCCATAAATGATTCGGATGGTCCGGTCCGAGGGAGCAGTTCGGACTCGATGCCGAGCGTTCGCAGCAACCGGGTGGAACTCGCCGAACCGATGACCGCTAGGGACTCACGAATCATGTTCGTGTCCAGCAGGTCGGGGAGCAGCGCGGGTCGCTTGGCCGGTGCGCCGTGCCGGATCGAGGTGCGGCCGTGTGTGTCCCCGAGTGCCCGGACCGGCGTCGCCGGGTCGGCGGTTAGCGCCTCCAGCAGTCGCGCCAGCTCGGTGGCGATCGAATCCGCCTGTTCCGCGGTGAAGTAGCGCGGCGAGCGGGTCAGTTCCAGGCGCAGGACGGGGTTGGCGTAGGTCGCCAGGGACAGCGGGTAGTGGGTGCCGTCGTACGCACGAATGCCGGTGACCCTCAGGTGCGCTCGTTCGGTGGCCGCGGTGAGGGCCGCGGCGTCCAGCGGATAGGACTCGAAGACGGTCGCGGTGTCGAAGAGCGGGCCGGAGGCCCCGGCGGCGTGGATGTCGTCGAGACCGAGGAATTGGTGTTCTGCCAGCGCAGCCTGTTCCCGTTGTACCCGGGTGAGCAGCGCGGCAAGGGATTCGGCGGGGTCGAGGGTGATGCGGACCGGAACGGTATTGACCAGCATTCCGATCATGCGATCCCCGCCGGGGAGTTCGGGCGGGCGGCCGGACACCGTGGCGCCGAACACGATGTCGGTCGCACCGGTGCGTTCGGCGAGCAGCAGCGCCCAGGCGACCTGGACCATGGTGTTCAACGTGACCTCGGCCTCGGCGGCCGTTGCACGCAATCGTTCGGCGGCTGCCGGGGACAGGGGGACCAGGTGCGCGCGCGGGGCCGTGGCCGTCTCGGCGCGGGGAGCGTTCGGGGCGACCAGGGTCGGGCCGTCCAACTCCGCGAGGGCTCGGGACCATGCGGCACGGGCACGGACGGAATCGCCGCCTGCCTGCCATTCCAGGTAGCGGCGGAAGGGGACGGGCGAAGCGAATCCGTTGTCGTCGCCACGGGTTTCGTACAGCGCCACCAGCTCGGCGAACAGCAGCGGCATGGACCAGCCGTCGAGGATCAGGTGGTGGTTGGTGATGACGATGCGGAACCGGCGTTCCCCCAGTGCGAGACACAGGAACCGGATCAGCGGCGGGCGGTCGACGGCGAAGGGCGTGCGCAGCTCCACCGCGGCCATCGCGTCCAGTTCGGCGTCGGCCGCGCCGATCGCCACCCGGTACTCGCACGGCACCCGGACATCGGTGACGATCACCTGGACGGCGTGATCGCCGTTCTGCACGAAGGCCGCCCGCAGTACGTCGTGCCGTCGGACCAGCGCTTCGGCCGCCGCGCGCAGCCTGCCGGGATCCAGATCCGCTTCGACATCGATCACGGCCTGCACCGAGTAGCCGTCACTGCCGCCCTCGGCCAGTTGCGCCTGGAAGAACAGGCCGCGCTGGAGCGGGGTCAGCGGCAGCGCGTCATCGAGCCGGCCGAATGTGCGCTCCCACGAATCGATGTCGGGCTGCGACGCGGTGAGCAGACCCAGGTCGGAGGGTGTGCGGCCGCCGCTACCCGGCGCGCCGACCAGCTGGGCGATCTCGGTGACCGCCGCGACCCACATCGCCGCCAGGTTCCGGACTGCGCCGGCGTGGACGGCGCTCGGCGCGAGCTGCCAGATCGCCCGAATCCGCTGCCCACGCTCGGATTCCAGCACGGCGGCGTCCACCGAGAGCACCGCGGCCAAGGGCATGTCCGCGTCGGCGTGCCCGCCGAGCCGATCGGCCATTCCCACCGGCAGCCAGTCCCCGCCGGCGTCTCCCTCCGGAATCTGCCCGAGGTAGTTGAACGCCACCTGCGGCTCACCCAACGCGCCGAGCTCCGCCGCGGTGTCCGCGTTCGAATACCGCAACAACCCGAATCCCAGCCCGCCGCGTGGAATCTCCCGCAGTTGCTCCTTGACCGCCTTCAGTGCCGCAGCCACCGAATCAGGCTCCGGGCCAACAGGTCCCAGTCGCACCGGCACCGGGGCGGTGAACCACCCCACGGTGCGAGACAGATCGGCCCCGGCCAGGACGCCCTCGTCACGCCCGTGCCGCTCCACCACGACGACCTGCGCGGCGCCGGCTTCCCCGTGCGCCGCCCGCCACCGCGCGAAGGCGACCGCCAGAGCGGCCAGCAGTGCGTCCTCGACCCCGCACCGGTAGGCGGCGCCAATTCGCCTCACCAGCAGCGCGGCCGCATCCCCGGGTACCTCGACCGTGAACCGCAGCGCGGCCCCGTGGGTATCGGCGACGGGGTCGATCCGCCGCTCCCCCACCATCGCGTCCGGGGCCAGAACGCCCTTCCAATAGTTCAACTCGTCGATCGGCCAAGCATTTTCGGCAGATCCCCGCGCGGCTCCTCCATTCCGCCGAGCCGTGCCCTCGAGATCTGCGCCGGCGTTCCCCGGCCCCGGACCGTTGTTCGCGTCCCCGGCGGCCGGTGATTCGGGTCGGTCCACGTCGCCCGGGTTCGCCAGCGTCGCCAGCCCGTGCGACCAGGTCCGGACGGAAGTCCCGACCGGATCCAGCCGCGGCGACGCCCCCTCGGAGACCTGCGCCCAAGCCGACATGAGATCCGGCAGCAGGATTCGCCACGACACCGCGTCACAGGCGAGGTGATGCACCGCTATCAACAGCCGCCCGGACTTCGCCGGACCGGAATCCAACCAGGTGAAGGCAACCATCCGTCCGGCCGAAGGATCGAGCCGCGCAACGGTCGCCGCCAGCTCGTCCGTCACCGAACCGGCGGACCGATCGGCTACCGCCACCTCCCGCACACCGGAAGTCGGCTGGCCGGAGTGGAATTCGACATCCCGCGCGTCGCCGGACCCTGCTGAGCATGCGGCGGACTCGGACTTCGGGCTGCCGCTGCCATTCTGGTGCTCCCCGTCCGGATGGTGAGCGGTGCGGGAGTGGCCGTGAGATTCGGGGTGAGCCGCATCGGCGGACGTGGTCGCCGGTACGACCGGCGCACCCGTGCTCCGGTCGTACGGCGCATCGGAGTGCGGCCCGACGGTGGGATCGACTTCCTGCCAAGAGATTCGCACCAGCCGGTCGGCGACATCGGCCTCACGGGCCGGAGGGACCTCGAGTTCGTACCCGGCGGGGGTTTCGACCAGCCGAGCTCGCAGCAGATCGTGGTGGGCCAGCAGGGATTCGAGGGTGGTGGCCAGGGAATCGAGGGTCAGGCCGCGGGGAGCGCGCAGGACCATCGATTGGGCGAAGCGGTCGTGGTGGGGGCGGGTGACGAGCCAGGCGGCCACCGGGGTCAACGGGAAGCGGCCGGTCCCGCCGCCGGGGAGTTCGGGCAGGTGGGCGGGACGGTCCCGCAGGTGGGTGAGGACCGCCGAAAGTGCTGCGGGAGTGCGGTGTTCGAAGACCTCACGGGCGGAGAAGACGAGACCGGCGGCGCGGGCACGGGTGACAAGGGTGATGGCCATGATCGAGTCGCCGCCGAGGGCGAAGAAGGAGGTGTCGGGGCCGACCGCCGGGGTGGCGAGGACTTCGGCGAAGAGGGCGCAGAGGGTGCGTTCGGTGTCGTCGGCCGGGTCGCGTTGCGAAAGTGGCGCGGCGGGAACGGGTTCGGGTAGCGCGCGGCGGTCGATCTTGCCGTTGGCGGTGAGCGGGAGCGCGCCCAGGACGGTGATCGTGGCGGGGACCATGAAGGGCGGGAGCCGGTGGGCCGCGTGGTCGAGCAGATCCGGTTCGGTGACGATGGACCCCGCGTGCGGAACCACGTAGGCCGCCAGCACGGTTCCGCCGCCGGGGGCGGCGCGTGCCACGGTGATCGCGATCTCCACGGCGGCATGGGTATTCAGGGCCGCGTCGATCTCGCCGAGTTCCACGCGCATGCCGCGCAGTTTGACCTGGAAGTCGCCGCGCCCGACGTACTCGAGCACGCCCGGTCCGCTCCACCGCACGAGATCACCCGTGCGGTACATGCGCGTGCCGCCGGGTCCGGCCACGAAGCGCTCGGCCGTCAGCGCGGGCCTGCCCACGTAGCCGCGCGCGATCCCGGGGCCGGTCACGTACAGCTCACCGGCCACACCGAGGGGAACCGGCCGCAGCCAGCGGTCCAGCACCCGCAGCCCCGCACCGGGAATCGGTGCGCCGATCCCCGCCCGCTCCCCCGGCGTCAGGCCCCGCGTGTAGGTGACGGCGACCGTGGTTTCGCTCGGGCCGTAGGAATTGAGCAGATCGCGCCCGATGCCGAAGCGCGCCACGATATCCGGCGGAGTCGGCTCCCCGCCGGAGGACACCGCACGCACCCCGTCCAGCGCGCCGGGCTCGAGGGTGGCGAGCACGGCCGGGGTAGAACACAGCTGCGTGATCCCGAAATCCCGTACCAGCGCGGCGAGTTCATCACCGATGACCGGGTCGGTCTCGGCCACCACCAGCGTCGTCCCGGACGCGAAGGCCATCAGCCACTCCAGCACCGAGGCGTCGAAACTCGGATTGAGGCACTGCAGCACCCGCGAATCCGCCGTGACCCGATACGAATCCACCACTGCCGCGGCCAGGGCCGCCAGTCCGGCGTGCGTGACCACCACGCCCTTGGGCGCACCGGTGGACCCGGAGGTGAACACGATGTACGCGGGATTCGCCAGGCGCGGCACACCGCACAGCTCGCCGGGGGTGAGCGCGTCGTCACGAAAGCCGATCCATCCGGCCTGGTCAGACAGCAGCCCATCCAATGCCAGCCAGCGCACCGAATCGGGCAGTTCCGCGGCTCCCGCCAGGGTCAAGCCGATCGACGCGCCGCATTCCTGCGCGATCCGCTCCACCCGCTCACTCGGCGACCCGGTCCCCAGGGGCACGAACGCGGCCCCGGTCTTGGCCACCGCCCACAGCGCAACCATGGCCTCGATCGAGCGCGGCAGCGCCAGCAGCACAGCCGATTCCGGCCCCAGCCCCGCCGCCAGGAGTCTGCGCGCCAGCCGATTCGAGAGCGCGTCGAGCTCACCGTAGGTGAGCCGCCGCCCGCTCCCGACCACCGCGACATGCTCGGAACCCGCCCGCCGCAACCCATCCCGCAGAATCTCCGGCAGCAGCCGGGGCGCGGGCGGGGCCAGCCCGTCCACCCCCGCGAGCAGCGCCCGTTCGTCCCCGATCCAGTACTCCAGCTCCGCGACCGGTGTCTCCGCCCGCGCCGCGAGCACCGATTCCAGCAGCACGAGCAGCCGCCGATGATGCCGCCCCAGCGAATCCTGGTCGTACAGCCGGGGATTGGCCGCGAAGTCCACGTGGATCGGCGCGTCCGCACCGTGCTGATAGAAGTTGACGAACAGATCCTCGATCGGCCCGGACGTCACCACGTGCAGCGCCGACCGCACACCCGCGAAGTCGATCCCTTCCGGAAACAGCATGATGTTGATGACCGGCCCGACGATCCCCCGCCCGAACTCCGGCCCCGCGGCACGCCCGCCGACCGCGTCCGAGGCATCCGCGCCCCGGCCATCCGCAGAACCGATGCCCGCTCCGGGCGGAACCGTCCCCGACTCCGCGTGCTCTGCGCCGGCCGAAGTCACCGCAGCCACCGCGCTCGTGTCCGGCCATTCGGCGCGGTCCGGCAGCCGCTGCTCGAACCGCATCTCCTCGTGCCGGAACCGCTGGTGCCGCAGCGCCCCCGACGCCGCCACCCGGACCGCGTCGACCACCTCCCCGAGGCACCCGTCGCGCGGCACCCGCACCCGCAGCGGCACCACATTGGAGATCATCCCGCCGGAGCGGCGCAGCAGCGCCGTCGTGCGCCCGGACACCGGCAGGCTCAGTACCACGTCCTCGGTGGCGGTGAGGCGGGCGTAGTACAGCGCCACGGCCGCCATGACCAGGGTCGCCGGACTCGTGTCGAAGGTTTTCGCCGCGGCCGCCAGGCCGTCGGCGGTCGCCGCGCTCAACTCCGCGCGCGCCTCCCGTGCGAGCGCGCGGGCCGGGGCGGTCGCGGACACCAGGCTGCACCGCTCGGGCATCCCCGCGGTGACCCCGCGCCAATACTCGGCGTCGCTGCCGTACCGGCTCGACTCCCGATAGGCCATCTCGGCCTCGTGCACCGCGACCAGCGAGGCGGCCGTCGTCTCCGGCGCGGATTCCCCGCGCACCTCGGCGTTGTACAGCTCCGCGACCCGGTACAGCAGGGTCACCGACCCGAAGCCGTCGATCAGGATGTGATGCCCGCGCGTGTACCAGAGGTGATGATCCGCTCCGACCCGCAGCACGGTGGACAGCCCGACCCGATTCCCGACCATGTCGATGGGCGCGACCACATCGGCCCGCATCCACTCCAGCGCCGCCGCAACGGGTTCCGGCTCATCCGCCAGGTCGAGAAACCCCACGGTGGGCACGAGGCTCGGATCGATCACCTGATGCGGCTGATCCTCGATCTCGACCAGTCGCAGCACCCCCGAACCGAACTCGGTCCCCGCCCGCTGTGCCGCCCGGCGCAGCGCCGGAACCCGCAGCGGCCCGCGCATCTCGATGTACTGCGCCTCCGACAGCGGAACGCCGGGATCCAGCCGCTGGGCGTACCACAGGCCCAATTGCGCCGGGGAGAGCGGGAATACGGTGGCGGTGGTCTGCTCGGCCGAGAGTTCGCGCGTCATGACGCCGCCTCATCGACTACCGGTCGAACACGAATCGTCTCGCTGCTCCGCGTACGCGGGCACCCACGCGTCCGGGCGAGCGGTCAAGCGCCCCACCATGACCGCGCGCACGTGCGCGGGCAGCATGGGCGCGAACTTGCGCACATAGGCATCCATCCATTCCGCTCTGCCGAGCAGAAATGGGAAGTCGGTGGTCATCATGCTGCGCACGACGAGCATCGGCATGGGCGCGTCCAATGGCCGAAAGTCTTTGTTCCACAGGCCCGGTTGATCACAGCCCGGGTAAAACTGCCCGAACATCACGCCCTGCGCAACGAATTTGGTCTTGAATTCGGCATGGATGTCATCGATCAGCGAATAGTCGGACAGGTTCGGAAAGACGGTGATCAACGCACGAAGCACCGAAGTCGAGCTGCCGTTCCCCGTGGGCAATCCGGGATAAATCGCAAGTGCGTCCTCGATAATTGCGCGCACCCACATCATGTGCGGTTCCGCGGCGGGAACCTGCGCGAACCAGAGCAGATCGCGGCGCATCGCCGGTTTCACATACGGGCATACCGGCCCGTCACGGCCCAGATCATCGCTGGGACGGGTCAAATAGGAATCTGCCCATGATCGGAATGCCGCGATGGTGGATCGCGCGGCCGGGCAGGATGAAGCGGTGTCCCCCAATGACACCCATTGCAGCCCCGAGCGGGGCCCGATAACACGCTCGCTCATGACTCACCTCGACGGATAAGAAGCACAGCGGCAGGCGCCGTTGCCCCATACCTATCCATAGTCCGCCGATGCCGAACTGTTAACCCGAGTAGTGAAGTACCCGAATTGATCGAAGGTGACCCGAATTTCATGGGCAATCCGAAAAAAGAAAAGACCGGTCAGGTATCGACCGGTCTTTTCCGAGAGCTGAAAATCAGGCGCCGAGCAGGCGGGTGGCCAGGTAGCTCTCCACCTGATCGAGCGCGATGCGCTCCTGCGCCATGGAGTCGCGTTCCCGCACGGTGACCGCCTGATCCTCGAGGGTGTCGAAGTCGACGGTGATGCAGAACGGGGTGCCGATCTCGTCCTGACGACGGTAGCGGCGGCCGATGGCGCCGGCGTCGTCGAACTCGACGTTCCAGTTCTTGCGCAGCTGCGCGGCCAGATCCTTCGCCTTGGGCGAGAGATCGGCGTTGCGCGAGAGCGGCAGCACCGCGGCCTTGATCGGGGCCAAGCGGCGATCCAGGCGCAGCACGATGCGCTTCTCCAGCTCACCCTTGGCGTTGGGGGCCTCGTCCTCGCTGTAGGCATCGACCAGGAAGGCCATGAGCGAACGGGTCAGACCGGCCGCCGGCTCGATCACGTACGGGATGTAGCGCTCGTTCGCGGTCTGATCGAAGAAGCTCAGATCCTGGCCCGAATGCTCCGAATGCGTCTTGAGGTCGAAGTCGGTGCGGTTCGCGACGCCCTCGAGCTCACCCCACTCGCTGCCCTGGAAGCGGAAGCGGTACTCGATGTCCACCGTGCGGGTGGAGTAGTGCGAGAGCTTCTCCTTCGGGTGCTCGTAGATCCGCAGGTTCTCCGGATCGATGCCCAGGTCCGTGTACCAGGCCATGCGGGTGTCGATCCAGTACTGGTGCCACCGCTCGTCTTCACCCGGCTTGACGAAGAATTCCATCTCCATCTGCTCGAACTCGCGGGTGCGGAAGATGAAGTTGCCGGGGGTGATCTCGTTGCGGAAGCTCTTGCCGATCTGGGCGATGCCGAACGGCGGCTTCTTGCGCGCGGTGGTCTCGACGTTCTTGTAGTTCACGAAGATGCCCTGCGCGGTCTCGGGGCGCAGGTAGTGCATGCCGTCTTCGGACTCGACCGGGCCCAGGTAGGTCTTGAGCATCATGTTGAAGTCACGCGGCTCGGTCCACTTGCCGACGGTGCCGCAGTCGGGACAGCCGATGAGATCCATCGTGACCGTGTCCGGGTCCTCGATCTTGTGCTTGGCGGCGTACGCCTCCTGCAGGTGGTCCTGCCGGTGCCGCTTGTGGCAGTTCAGGCATTCCACCAGCGGATCGTTGAACACCGCGACGTGGCCCGAGGCCACCCACACCTGACGCGGGAGAATGATCGAGGAGTCCAGGCCGACGACATCCTCGCGGCTGGTCACCATGGACCGCCACCACTGCCGCTTGATGTTCTCCTTGAGCTCGACGCCGAGCGGGCCGTAATCCCACGCCGAGCGTGTGCCGCCGTAGATCTCACCGGCCGGGTACACCAGACCCCGTCGCTTGGCGAGGTTGGCGACAGTATCCACCTTCGACTTGGGTGCCACTCGAGATTTCTCCATCCGGTCCGGAAGATTGCCAGGGATTCGTTCAAGACTATCTGTCGCGGGCAAGGGAGTTTGCACCCGCTGTCCCCTGTTCGAACCGGACTCGTCACGACCCCGTACCGCGCGCCCATTTGACATGCGCACCCGTGCATACAAAAATGGCATCGGTTTCCAATAAGGAGTTGGTTCGATGACAACGGAGAGTGGGTCCCCGCTGCGGCGCGCCCGCGTCGAGACGGAAGCGCCGACCGCGATTCCGCACGACCCGTACCCCTATCGATCCCCCGTGCCGCCGGCGGTGCCCTCGCGCAATATCCTCGACTCGGCCGGGGAACTGCTGCGGGCGCTGGCCGCGCCGGTGCGCATCGCCATCGTGCTGCAACTGCGCGAATCCCCGCGCTGCGTGCACGAGCTGGTCGATACCCTCGGTGTGACACAACCGCTGATCAGCCAGCACCTGCGGATTCTCAAGTCCGCGGGCGTGGTTCGCGGGGAGCGCACCGGGCGCGAAGTGATCTACGAACTGGTGGACGAGCATCTGGCGCATATCGTCATCGATGCCGTCGCGCACGCCGAGGAAGGGTGAACCGTGGGAACGACCGAGAAGACAGTCGGTGTTCGCAGCACCCGCCAGCGCAGCGCCATCGCGGCCCTGCTCGCCGATATCGACGAATTCCGCTCCGCGCAGGAGCTGCACGACGAGTTGCGCCGGCGCGGTGAGGGCATCGGCCTGACCACCGTCTACCGGACGCTGCAGTCGCTCGCCGACGCCGGCATGGTCGACATGCTGCGCACGGACTCCGGCGAATCGGTGTACCGGCAGTGCTCGACCGGGCACCACCATCACCTGGTGTGCCGGCACTGCGGGTCCACGGTCGAGGTCGAGGGGCCGACGGTGGAGGCCTGGGCCGATTCGATCGCGGCCGAGCACGGGTTCACCGGCATCAGCCACACCATGGAGATCTTCGGGACCTGCCCGGCCTGCTCGGCGAATCAATCCGCTTAGCGGCGAAGCGGAAACGGAACGCTCGGCGGCGCACCCGACCTTCGAAGGGACGCGCCCCCGCCCTCGGGCCGGAGACAACGCAGCGGACCCCCGCCCGACATTCGGGCGGGGGTCACGCGTTCCAGCCCCCGGGCTGCCGGAACCCGATCGGGCCGGGCAGGGGTCATCGCGGGTGCGGCGTCAGACCGCGGGGGCCAGTTCCGGCTGTGCGGCCGGGACCGTCGCGGTGCGCGGGGTCCGGTAGATGCCGACGCCGAGCAGGATCACCGCGGCGGCGGCCCAGGCGAGCAGGGTGAGCAGCGGGGCCGCGGCGCCCGCGCCGTCGAAGTAGGCGACCGAGCGCAGCAGGCTGGCGGCCGCACCGGGCGGCAGCAGCTGGCCGATGGCGCCCCAGGGCTGCGGGAGCAGTTCGGGGGCGGAGGTGGCCGCGGAGAACGGGTTTCCGACCAGCAGCATGGTCAGCGCGGCCACGCCGATGCCCGCCCGGCCCAGGGCCGCCGCGAGTCCGGTGACGGTGCCCGCGACGGCGAAGGAGACCAGTCCGGCGATGGCCGCCAGGGCGAGGTAGGAGCCCGGCAGAATCGAGAGCCAGCCCTGGGCGATCGCCATGCTCAGCAGGCCGCCGGCCACCGCGAAGGTCGCCAGGCCCACGCCGCGCAGGGCGATCGAGGAGACCAGCAGGGTCAGCAGCACCCCGGCGGCGATGCCCGACATGACCAGCGGCAGCACCATGGAACCGAAGCCCGCGCCCCGGGGATCATCGGAATCGGCGGGGACCACGTCCTGCACCGCGGCCGCGGGCTGCCCCGAGAGCACCTGGGCGATGCCCGAAAGCTGTTGTGCCACCGCCGGACTTGCGGCGGAGGCGACCATGACCCGGGGTGCTCCGCCGCCGGTCACGATGGCGCCGTAGACCTCTCGGTTCTCGATGGCGGTCCGAGCGGCGGATTCGTCTGCGACGGTGCGGATGTCGAAGGCCTCGGCGTCCTGCTCGGTGAGCTTCTGCTCGACCGCGGCGGCCTGCGGCCCGGCGACCGCGAGGGGCAGATCACGCGGGGCGATATTGGTGGCCGGCCAAGCGAACGCGATGAGCATGACAGCTTGGATCAGCGCTGCGGCCAGGCCGATGGCTACGGCCTTGCGTGTGGTGTTCATCAAGTCCATCCCAAGAAAGCGAAGGTTCGTTCTTTTTGATGGGACAACCCTGACATCGCGCTGTCAGCTTGTCAAGAACGGATATTCGTTTTACTTTTGACGTATGCCCCGAGTCAGCGAAGAACACCTGGAACGACGCAGGCAGCAGATCCTGGACGCCGCGCAAACGTGCTTCGCCCGCAAGGGCCTTCACACCACCACCATGCAGGACGTATTCGCCGAATCCGGCCTGTCCGCGGGTGCTGTCTACCGGTACTTCAAGTCCAAGGACGACATCATCGCGGCCCTGACCACCGAGGCGACGGTCGATCTGCGGGCCGCGCTCAGCGAGGCGGTCTACAGCGATCCGCTGCCCACTCCCCCGCAGCTCATCCGCACGGTCGCCGAAACCATCGTGCGGCTCAGCGGGCCGGGCGGGCCGGTCCGGCTCATCCCGCAGGCGTGGTCGCTGGCGCTCACCGACCCGAACATCGCCGACTACGTGCGCACCAATATCGGCGGCATGCGCCGGCTCTGGGTCGACTACGCCAACCGCATGCGCGAGGTCGGCTGGCTCGCGCCGGACGCGGACACCGAGGCCATCGCCCGGGCCTTCGTCGGGCTGCTACCCGGGTTCATCCTGCAGTCGCTGATTCTGGGCGACACCGATCCGGAGACCTTCGCGCGCGGGGTGGAGCAGTTGCTCCCGGCCTACAAGCCGCTGGCGCTGCCCGAGGTGTCGCCGAACTGAATCGGCAGGGAAGCGCAGCCGGCATACACGAACAGCGGCATCGCATGTGAACGGCCGCACCGTGCACGAGTGACGGTGCGGCCGTTGAGTCTTCGAGTTCTCGGGCTAGGCCAGCAGGCCCTGCCGTGCCCGGCCCGCGCCGGACAGCACCAGCAGCAGCATGGTGGCGAAGGCGTCGTCTTCCAGGCCCGCGGCCGGGAAGGTGTAGCGCAGGATGATGTCGGCCTGTTTGTCGTGCGTGACCAGGGTGATCGAGCCGAACTGCAGGGCGGCGTTGCGTTCGGCGACGCGCTTGTGCAGTTGCGGCTTGAGCTGGCGATCCCAGGCCAGGACGCAGGTCAGGGTGAGCACGTCCAGGCCGGGGGCCAGATTCACCCCGCGCAGCGAGCACAGCGCGCCGTCGAACTCGAAGCCGAGACCGCCGTCCTCGACGCGGACATCCACCTCGTACTTCGCCAGGCAGGCGCCGGCGCGGGCCTGCAGCTCCTCGGCGGCGGAGACGTCCTCGCTCACCTGACGCCACCGAAGCGACGGTCTCGCTTGGCGTATTCGAGGCAGGCGGCCCACAGGTTGCGGCGGTCGAAGTCCGGGAAAAGCGTTTCCTGGAACACGAATTCGGCGTAGGCGGACTGCCACATCAGGAAGTTCGAGGTGCGGAACTCGCCCGAGGGGCGCAGGAACAGATCCACGTCCGGCATATCGGGTTCGTCGAGGAATCTGGCGATGGTGTCCTCGTTCACCTTCTCCGGGTCGATCTCGCCCGACTTCACCCGCCGCGCGATTTCCCTTGCGGCGTCCGCGATCTCGGCGCGACCGCCGTAGTTCACGCACATGGTCAGGGTCATCACCGTGTTGTCCTTGGTGAGCTCCTCGGCGACCTCGAGTTCCTTGATCACGCTGCGCCACAGTCGCGGTCGGCGTCCCGCCCAGCGGACCCGCACCCCCATCTCGTGCATCTCGTCGCGGCGGCGGCGGATGACGTCGCGGTTGAAGCCCATGAGGAACTTCACCTCGTCCGGGCTGCGCCGCCAGTTCTCGGTCGAGAAGGCGTAGGCCGAGAGCCACTTGACGCCGATCTCGATGCACCCCTCGACGGTGTCCATGAGCACCGCCTCGCCGCGCTCGTGCCCCGCAGTGCGCGGCAGCCCCTGCTCCTGCGCCCACCGGCCGTTGCCGTCCATGACCAGCGCCACGTGCTTGGGCACGAATTCCGCCGGGATGGCGGGCGGGGTCGCCCCGGAGGGGTGCGGCGACGGCGGACGCACGTCGCGCAGGACGGTGGAGGGTTTGCGAGTACCGATCACGCCCACCATCCTGCCCGACGCGCGCAAGCCCCCGACGCCGCCCACGGCATTCCCCCAACCTCCACCCAACTTCCCCACAATTCGGACGCCGGCACGACGGCGATCCGGGGAGCGGCGGCGGGCGAGCACAGGGTCGACACCACCGCAGCACGGACGCCGGCTGACGATGGCGATCCGGAAGCTGCCGGCGAACGGCAGGTATGGATGGGTACCGCAAACCGAGAACCCCGCGCAGCCGCCCCCGGCAGCACGAAAGCTCCGGAAATAGCGATGATCCGAGAGCTTCCGGACCGCCCGCTTTCCGGGCAACGCGGGGCGCGTTGGCAGGTCGAACGCCCGCGTGCGACCTGGCCGAGCTATCGCCTCTGACGCCAGGGTGGCTCCATACGGTGTCGGCACGTCACCCGGCCCCGATCGGCCGAGACGACGATCCGCGCCCGGCGGGCAGGGTCTTCGCTACCGGAGAAAATCCAGTTCGCGCAGGAGCTCGGAGGCCGCTATCGGGCCCAGGTCGGATAGGTCGAGGTCGTCGGGGAGTCGGAGGGCGGCGATGGTCTGTTCGGCGACGCCCATGGGGTTGCGGCCGTCGATGCCCGGGGAGATGTACAGGACCGCCCGGGCGGAGCCGCCGGGGACAGTGCGGATGAACCGGGTGGTCGAGCCGTTCTCACCGTAGCCCTTGGCCCAGCCGAAGCGGTTGAGGCCCAGGAGTTTTCCGGTCGGAACGACGAGATCCCTGTAGGGGTCCACACCCGCGGCGGACTCCGGCGAGCCGGGCGCGAAGCTCGTGCGCTCGAGTTGGGGGAACGGCTGCACGAGGTTGTAGTCGGCGAAGGTCTCGGCCCAGCGCTTGGTCGATTCGCCCAGGTGGAGCGGGTGAGCGATGCCGACGGAGACGTCGTCGGCGAGATCGATGCGGTTGTCGTCGAGGTCGGCCAGGGTGCCGTCGACGTCGATGCGGAAGGCGGCCCCGGGTGTGCCGTCGGCGTCGAAGGTCGTCCAGACCAGGCGGCGCGCGAGCTGACGCAGCAGCGGATGGTCGACGAACAGGGTGCGCTGGTTGACCACGGACCACCGGCGTCCCAGCACCATGGCGGTTTCCAGGCGGGTCGACTGGTCGGCGATGGCGGCTTTCAGCGCTTTTTTGAAGGACCCGAACGCGGCGTAGGCGGCCGGGGCGGCGGGACCGTCGGTCTTACCTGGTTTGGGCAGGTTCGAACGAACGGTGCCGTCCTCCTCGCGCACGATCGGATCCAGCTCGTCGTCGAGCCCGACGGTGAACCGCCGCGGGCCGTAGTCCACGGTGAACGTGCCCTGCTCGCTCAGCCCCAGGTCCGGCACGGCGCGGTCCGCGAACTCGGCGGGCGTGATGCCGAATCCGGCGGCGAGGTCGGCGATGATCCCGCGCGCCCGGCCGCGCACGTACGGCCAGCTCGAGTTCTCCAGCACGAGCTGAATGTGCATGTGCGCGTCGCGAGTTCCCATCAGCGCGAGCATGTCGAGAGCTTCGGCCGCGCGGTTGACGGCCCGGTCCCCCTCGGCGAGGGTGCGCAGACGGGCGGCGGTCGCGTTGTCACCGAGCAGGCCCAAAGCCCGCAGCGGCCACATGTTGCGCTTCGCGGGATACTTCGCGGACACCCATTGCCTATAGAGCGCCCAGACGAATTCGCCCCTGGAGGTGGGATCGAGCGCCGCGCTGGCGAGCGCTACCCCCGCGTAGTCACCGTCCGGCGAGCACATCATGAGCATGCTCACCAGGTGCTCCACCGCCGCCACCGGCACCATTTCGGCGCTGTCCCGCAACCGGATTCGCGGCAGTTCGGCGACATCGAGCCAGCTCGGCGACTTCGGGATCCGGGTGGGCAGGCGCAACAGCGGATCCCGGTCGAGCATCTCGTCGATGACGGCGGCGACGTCGGCTCCGAAGCTCGCGGCCGCGGTGCGAATCAGCTCGCGGTGACCGCCCCGGTCCAGCGACCACAGCATCTGCTCGGCTTCGCGCCGCGCCTTGACACCCTTTCCGACCGCGGCGGGGATCAGGTCCGGCACGGTGTCGACGGCATTGCGTTCGAACCACTTCCGCGCGGCGGCCGCGAGTAGGTCGTCGCGCTCGAGCCACCCCAGCATTACGCCGGTGATCTCGGCACCGACCAAGGGCATCAGCAGCGGTGCGCCGAAGTGATCGTTGTGCCGCGTCGCGGCGAGCACAACATCTGCCACGTCGATCCCGTAGCGGCCCAGCAACTTCCGGTGGGGGTCGTTGTGCGGACCGTGCGGACCGTTGGCCGGGTAGTAGTAGATGTTGAAGCCGAAGAGCCGGTTTACCGGAACCTGCGCGAGCAGCCGCAGGTAAGGGCGCGTCAACTCTTCGGGTCCGGCGGCAAGCGCCTGAACGAGCGGATACTCGAGTTCCTCCGCGGCCCGCTCGAGTTCCCGCGTCCATGCCTCCGAGGTCTCGGGCATGCTCTGGAGCTGGATGCCGGCCCACTCCTCCTGTTCGCCCGGAAGCCATTTCAGGCGCACCGGAGCCGGAACGACATCCAGTTCGACCACCCCCGGGCGAGTCTTCTTGCGCGCCAACCAGGGTGGCGACGCCAGCACGTCCGGTAGCGAACCGGTATCGGCGTCGATCGATGAGTGCGTCAACTACTCCCCTGAGCTGCTTGCCGTTTGCCTTCGCCAGCAATGTATCCGCGCGGGCCGACACCCGGGCTCCCGCCCACCGTCTCCGCCCGAACCCACGCGGCTCCCCGCGGGGCTCCCCGGCTGCCGGGACGGTTGCTCACCCCTCCACCGAGGGCGCCCGCCTGCCGAATAGGTGTCCCACCCTTCAGCGGGCGGGTCGCGTTCTTTTCGGTGAGGTCGGCCGACTTCAACACCTGACCGGACCGCGAAATCCAGGCACTGTGGCACATCCCGGCCCGCCGGACGAATCGGCCGGTCCGGTGGAAACTCGAGCGTGAACCCACGGCGGGCGGTGGCTGGAAGCTGCCTGGCGAGGTTCGAGCCTGCTCCCCGGTGTGGTCAGCTGACGGAGGCGGACTCCGCGGGCTCGTGGGGGCGGGTCCGTTCGATCAGGGGGAGGGTCCGGAGCTGGCGTTCCAGGTGCCATTGGAGGTGGGCGGCTATCAGGCCGCTGGCCTGGCGGCGCATGTTCTCGGGGACCGCGTGGACGCCGGACCAGTCGCCGACGTTGAGGGCGACCATGTGTTCCAGGACCCCGAGGATGGGGGTGGCCGCGCCGGGCGGGCGGCAGTGCACGCAGACCGCGCCGCCGGCGGCGACGTGGAAGGCGCGGTGCGGGCCGGGGGTGGCGCAACGGGCGCACTCGTCCAGGGCGGGTGCCCAGCCCGCGAAACCCATGGCGCGCAACAGGAAGGCGTCCAGGATCAACTCGTGCGGGCGGCGGCCCAGGGCGATGGCGCGCAGGGCGCCCGCGGTCAGGGTGTGCAGGCGCGGGGCGGGGGCGCGTTCCTCACCGGCGAGCCGCTCGGCGGTCTCGAGCACGGCACAGGCGGTGGTGTAGCGGCCGTAGTCGGCGACGATGTCCGAGGCGAAGGCCTCCACCGTGTGCACCTGGGTGACCACGTCCAGATTCCGGCCGGGATGCAACTGCACGTCGATGTAGGCGAACGGTTCGAGCCGCGCCCCGAACTTGGACCGGGTCCGCCGCACCCCCTTGGCGACCGCGCGCACCAGCCCGTGCTTGTGCGTGAGCAGCGTGACAATGCGGTCGGCCTCGCCCAGCTTGTGCTGGCGAAGCACCACCGCGTTGTCTCTGTACAGCTGCACCGCAACAGTCTCGCACGCGAGACCGACCACGCCCGCCCCGGTCACCGGCGTGCCCGCACAAGATCCCGGCCCGCCCGGCGATCGGCCGCGGGACAGCCCGGCCGATCCGCCCCCCGCGCAGGCGGAGTCCCGAAGCGCCGACCGGTCCGAGCGCCCCGCGTGCGACAACCCCGATCACGCGGCGATCTTGGCCGAAAGTGACATTGGACGTGTGACCAGAATCGCGCTACGTTTCCTGCTTACGGCTGGGAGACGGGACTCACATGACGATGGCGTCGATTGGTGAACTGGGGCTGGCGGAGCTGGCCGCGGCGCTGGCGCAGGGCAAGGTCAGTTCGGTCGCGGCGACCGGCGCCGCACTCGATCGCATCGAGGCGAGCCAGGGCGGGATGAACGCCTTCCGCGTGGTGCGGCGCGAGGCGGCGCTGGCCGAGGCCGCCGAGGCGGACCGCAAGCTGGCCGCGGGCGAGCGCGCACCGCTGCTGGGCGTGCCGCTGGCCATCAAGGACGACACCGACATCGTCGGCAGTCCCACCGCGTTCGGCTGCGGCGGCAACCTCCCTGACAAGACCGCGGACGCGGAAGTGGTTCGGCGACTGCGTATCTCGGGTGCGGTGATCGTCGGCAAGACCAATACCTGCGAGCTCGGCCAGCTGCCGTTCACCAGCGGCGACGCCTTCGGCCACACCCGCAATCCGTGGGGCTCCGAGCGCACCCCGGGCGGCTCCTCCGGCGGCTCGGCCGCGGCCGTGGCGGCCGGATTGGTGCCCGCCGCACTGGGTTCCGACGGCGCGGGCTCGGTACGCATCCCGGCGTCCTGGAACAACCTCGTCGGCATCAAACCCCAGCGCGGCCGCATCTCGACCTGGCCGCTGCCCGAGGCGTTCGAGGGCCTCACCGTGCACGGCCCCCTCGCTCGCACGGTCGCCGACGCGGCCCTGCTGCTCGACGCCGCCGCCGGCCCGCACGCCGGCGATCTGCACACCCCGCCCGCCCTGCGCGTCTCGGACGCCGTCGGCCGCGATCCCGGCCGCCTGCGCATCGCGCTGTCCCTGCGAATCCCGTTCACCGCCACCAGAACCCGCCTCGACCGCGAGGTGGAGGCGCGCGTACACGCGACCGCGAACACCCTGCGCCGCCTCGGCCACGAGGTCACCGTGGCGGACCTGCACTACGGCGTCATGATGGGCGCGACCTTCTTGCCCCGTTCGATGGTCGGCATCCGCAAGGCCCTGGACGCGCTCCCCGGCGCGACCGTGGACCCGCGCACCGTCGCGAACGCGCGCACCGGACGGATCCTGGGCCCGGCCCTGTTCGCCGCCCGCCACGCGGAAACCCTGCTGCGCATGCGAATCGGCAGGTTCTTCGACGATTACGACGTGGTCCTGGCCCCCACGACCGCCACCCCGCCCCCGGGCGTGCACGAGATCGACAACATCGGGAACTGGGCGACCGACGAACTGATCACCGCCTGCTGCCCCTACACCTGGCCCTGGAACGTCCTGGGCTGGCCCGCGGTCAACGTCCCCGCGGGCTTCACCGCCGCCGGCCTCCCGGTCGGCGCCCAGCTGATGGGCCCCGCCAACTCCGAACCCCTCTTGGTTTCGGTTGCCGCCCAACTGGAGTCGGAACTGAAGTGGTACGAACACCGCCCCGCCGACTGGTGGAGCGCCCCCGCCGCTTGACAGCCGACCACACTCACCCGCGACCGGCCCGACTCGGGAGGTAGGGCCAACTCGGCACTGCCCGATCCTCGGCCGCAAGTACAGCGAGCACGAAAACGCTGAAGGACGTGCCGATCTCGCGGCCTGCTGGACGTGTCGACGGAACACTCCGGCAAAACCCGGTTCGCGCTACGCGACCCGATTGCGAGACGCCCCGCGTCAGAACCCCAAGCGCCCCAGCTGTTTCGGGTCGCGCTGCCAATCCTTGGCCACCTTCACGTGCAGGTGGAGGTAGATCCTGGTGCCGAGGATGTGTTCGATCTGCTTGCGGGCGTTGGTGCCGACCTCTTTGAGGCGGCCCCCGCCCTTGCCGATGATGATCGCCTTCTGGCTGGGGCGTTCCACGTAGAGCAGGGCGTGTACGTCGAGCATGCCCTCGTGCGTGCGCTTGCCGTCGGCCTCGGTGTCCTCGTTCTCCTCGCGGTCGAGGATGTCCTCGATCACCACCGCGAGCGAATGCGGGAGCTCGTTGTCCAGCCCCTCGAGCGCGGCCTCGCGGATGAGCTCGGCCATGAGGGTTTCCTCGGGCTCGTCGGTCAGCTCGCCGTCCGGGTAGAAAGCCGGTCCCTCGGGCATTTTCGAGGCGATGACGTCGACCAGGATCTCGACCTGCTCACCCTTGACCGCGGACACCGGCACGATCTCCGCCTCGGGCCCGAGGAGCTCGGACACCGCCATGAGCTGATGCGCGATGGCGTCCCGGCTCACCTTGTCGATCTTGGTGACCACGCCGATGACGGTGGTCTTGGGCGCCATGGTCTTGATCTGCTCGACGATCCAGCGGTCACCGGGCCCGATCTTCTCGTCCGCCGGGATGCAGATGGCGATGACGTCGACCTCGGAATAGGTGTCGCGCACCAAATCGTTGAGCCGCTGGCCCAGCAGCGTGCGCGGCCGGTGCAGCCCGGGGGTGTCCACCAGGATCAGCTGCGTGTGCTCGCGATGCACGATGCCGCGGATGGTGTGCCGGGTGGTCTGCGGCCGCGAGGACGTGATCGCGATCTTCTGCCCCACCAGGGCATTGGTGAGCGTGGACTTGCCGGTGTTGGGCCGTCCGACGAAACAGACGAAGCCCGAACGGAATTCGCCCTTCTTGTCGCTACTCACTCGAACACCTCCGACTCGGTTTCCAGATCGAAGCCCGCCGGAATGCCGGGCCGGGTGGCCGGGTCGCCCTCGACCGGGGATTCGATGATCTCGTACACCGCGCCCTTGGCATCGGTGAACACCACCCGCGTGGCGGGCGAGACCTCGCGCAGCGCGGCGACGCCGGCGTCGGAGAACCGCCCCGCCACCACCACGGCCGTCTCGAATCCCTCCGCGCCACTGGAGATCGCGGCCGCCACCGCGGCCTGCAAAGCGGTCAGGCGCAGGTTCTCGAGCGCTACCTCACCGGCCGCGTAGGTGCGGCCGTCGGTATCGCGAACGGCCGCGCCGCCGCTGCCGCCGGTGCGTCCCATCGCGCCGCGGGCCAGGGTCAGCAGTTTGCCGTCCTCGGCATCGAGTTCCGTCATCGGGCTACTCCGTCCTCGTGCGCACCGTCCGAGTTGCGTTCGGCCGCTTCGGTCTTGGCTTTGGCGCTCTTGTCGCCGGTCGGGTTCGGCGATTTCTCGCCCGCGGACTCCGGCGACTTCTCGCCGGGCTCGGCGGCGCGGCGCACCACCACGGTGTGCACCCGCACCCGCCCGCGCGCGTCGGCCCCGCCCTCACCGCGCAATTGCAATCCGTACATGACGGCCTTGGAACCGGGCAGCGGCACCCTGCCCAGCGCGTGACCGAGCAGGCCGCCGACGGTGTCGACGTCCTCGTCCTCGATCTCCATGCCGAACAGGTCGCCCAGGTCCTCGACCGGAAGTCGCGCCGAGACACGGTATTTGCCGGGCCCGATCTCCTCGACCGGCGCGGTCTCGTCGGTGTCGTACTCGTCGGCGATCTCGCCGACGATCTCCTCGAGCACATCCTCGATCGTGACCAGCCCGGCGATGCCGCCGTATTCGTCCACCAGCACCGCCATATGGTTGCGGCGGCGCTGCATCTCGTCGAGCAGGGCGTCCAGCGGCTTGGAATCCGGCATGAAGACCGCGGGCCGCATGACCTCGGCGACCTTCACCTTCTTGGCCCGATCCGCGTACAGCACCAGGTCTTTGAGGTAGACGACGCCGAGAATGTCGTCGACGTTCTCCCCCACCACCGGAATTCGCGAGTGCCCCGACCGCACGGCGAGCGACATCGCTTGCGCGGCGGTCTTATCCGACTCGATCCACACCATCTCGGTGCGCGGCACCATGACCGCGCGGGCGGGGGTCTCGCCGAGTTCGAACACCGACTGGATCATCCGGCGCTCTTCGTCGTCCACCACGCCGCGCTCACCGGCGAGATCGACCACCTCGCGCAGCTCGATCTCGGAAGCGAAGGGCCCGTTGCGAAATCCCTTACCGGGGGTGATGGCGTTGCCGAGCAGAATCAGCAGTCGGCTGATCGGTCCCAGCAGCGTGCCGATGGCCTGCAACGGCAGCGAAGCGCCCAGCGCCAGCGAATAGGCGTGCTGGCGGCCGAGTGTGCGCGGCCCGACCCCGATCACCAGGTAGTCGACCAGCACCATGACGGCCGCGGTCACCACGAGCGCGGTCACCTCGGGCAGCCAGTCCATGAGCACCGCCGCGAGCAGCACCGTGGCGCTGATCTCGCACAGCACGCGCAGCAGCACCATGAGATTCACATAGCGCGGGCGGTCGGCGATGATGCGCGTCAGCCGGACCGCGCCGGAGCGATCGGCGCGCACCAGATCGTCCACGCGCGCCGGGGAAATGGTATTCAGCGCCGAATCCAGCGCCGCGAACACACCGCCGGCCGGTACGAGCACTACGGCCAGCAGCAGTAGAACGAGAGAATTCACGCGGGATCCAGCGGATCACCGGAATCGGTGAACCCGGTCTTGCCCAGCAGTCGCCGATCCCGCTCGGCGAGTTCCTCGCGAATCCGCGCCTCGCGCACGCTCTCGTACCAGCCCTCGAGGAGTGAGCCCTGCAGGGCGAACATCTCCTTCTCCTCCTCCGGCTCGGCGTGGTCGTAGCCGAGGAGGTGGAGCACGCCGTGCACGGTCAGCAGCGCGAGTTCGTGATCCATGGAGTGCCCGGCCTTCTCGGCCTGCTGCGCGGCGAACTCGGGGCAGAGCACGATGTCGCCGAGCATGGAAGGGCCGGGCTCGGCGGCATCGGGCCGCCCGCCCGGCTCCAGCTCGTCCATGGGGAAGGACATGACGTCGGTCGGACCGGGTAGATCCATCCAGCGCATGTGCAGGTCCGCCATGGTGTCGAGATCGACCAGCACCATCGACAGCTCGGCTGCCGAGTGCACGTCCATCTGACCGATCGCGAAACGCGCGACACTGATCAGTTCTTCTTCGGATACCTCGATACCCGATTCGTTGGCGATCTCGATACTCACCCGCTCAGCCTATCGGCCGAGCTCAGTGTCGCCCCTCCCGGCTCGCGGCACGCCGCTGCGCACGGTTGCCCGGGTAGTGGGCGACCTGCGGGCGGTTGTCGTTCTCGTACCGGTCGTAGGCGTCGACGATCTCCGCGACCAGCCGGTGACGCACCACATCGCTGCTGGTCAGCGTGGCGACGTGGATGTCGTCGACATCGGTGAGGATCTCCACCGCGGCCCGCAGACCCGAGCGCGCGCCGGTCGGCAGGTCGACCTGGCTGACGTCGCCGGTCACCACCATCTTGGATCCGAACCCGAGCCGGGTCAGGAACATCTTCATCTGCTCGGCGGTGGTGTTCTGCGCCTCGTCCAGGATGATGAACGCGTCGTTGAGGCTGCGACCGCGCATGTACGCCAGCGGCGCGACCTCGATCACGCCCGCGGCCATCAGCTTGGGAATGGCCTCGGGATCCATCATGTCGTGCAGCGCGTCGTAGAGCGGGCGCAGATACGGGTCGATCTTCTCGTTGAGCGTGCCGGGCAGAAAGCCCAGTCGCTCACCGGCTTCGACCGCAGGGCGGGTCAGGATGATGCGGGTGACCTGCTTGGTCTGCAACGCCTGCACGGCCTTGGCCATCGCCAGGTACGTCTTGCCGGTACCGGCCGGGCCGACGCCGAACACGATGGTGTTCGCGTCGATGGCGTCGACGTAGCGCTTCTGGTTCAACGTCTTCGGGCGGATGGTCTTGCCGCGCCGGGACAGGATGTCCAGGCTCAGCACCTCCGCCGGCGAGTCCGACGAACCCTCGGTGAGCATGGAGTGGGTGTGCCGCACGGCTTCCGGGGTGACCCCGCGATTGCGCGCGGTGAGCGCCACCAACTGCGCGATGACCCGCTCGGCCAGGGCCACGTCGGCGGGCTGGCCGGTGAGGGTGACGGTGTTGCCGCGCACATGGATGTCGGCGTCGAGGAGTCGTTCGAGTTCACGCAGGTTCTCATCGGCCGAACCCAGGAAACCGAATACCGACTCGGGTGCCAATTCAATGCTGGAGCGAACTGTCCGGCTCGCCGGCTCGGATGCGTTGTCGCCGGCGCCGCCGCTGGACACGGGGGTGTTCTGGTCGCCGATTTTGCCTGGTGTACTCAAAAGTGGCTATAGCCTGCTTCCCGGTCTCGAGCCTCACTTCGTTGATGGAAGTTTACCGCCGTGAACCGACAGCGCCCAGTGAATAAGGGGCTACCCGTAGGGTGCGGCACAACCGCCGCAACGCTGCGGCCTGGGCGTTATCCGTTTCCGGGTAGTTCCCCGAGGGCGAAATCCCAAACCCCATCGAAAGTATGATTTCCGATCCGGGCCGATCGTGATCGCCGCGACGGGCCGTTTCCGGCGGCGGCTACCAGCGCGGGGTGAGTGCGCCGAGCGCGCCCAGGGCCACCGCGGCGGCCGTGGAGGTCCGCAGCACCGTGGGCCCGAGCAGCACGGCCCGCGCGCCCGCCTCGGACAACTGCGCGATCTCGGAGTCGTCCAGGCCGCCTTCGGGCCCGACGATGAGCACGACCTCGGCCACGCCCTCGAACGGCAGTTCGGTGAAGCGGCCCGCACCGGACTCGTGCAGGGCGGCCACGAGGGCTCCGCGTTCGACGGCCGAGCGCACCAGTTCCACAAGTTGCCGCGTCGAGTGCAGCTCGGCCACGTCGGGGATGTAGGCGCGGCGGGACTGGCGGGCGGCCTGTTTGGCGGCGGTACGCCATTTCTCGACGGCCTTGTGCGCCTTGTTCTCCCAGTTGGAGACGCAGCGCGCGGCCTGCCACGGCACGATCGCGTCCGCGCCTGCCTCGGTCATGAGCTCGATCGCGAGTTCGGAGCGATCGGACTTGGGCAGCGCCTGCACCACCGTGACCTGCGGGGTCGCGGGGGCCGCGACCCGGCGGTCGAGGACCTTCAGTTCGAGCCGGTCTTTCTGTGCCGCAACCACTTCGGAGTCGGCGAGGACGCCGTGCCCGTCCGAGAGGGTGATGGGCTCACCCACCCGGATGCGCCGGACGGTCGCCGCGTGACGACCTTCCGGACCGTCCAGGACGGCGGTCGCGCCGGGCTCCGGCACCTCGTCGAGGTAGAAGACGGTGGCGGCCAAGGGATCAGCGTCCGCTGAAGGACGCGCGCAGGCGGGCGAACAGGCCGCTGTTGTGCTCGGACTGCGTGGAGAGCACCTCGGTGCGCTCGTTGGGGCGCAGGCCCTTGTACTTGCGCAGCAGGTCGGTCTGCTTGGCGTCCAGCTTGGTCGGGATCACGATGTCCAGGTGCGAGATCAGGTCGCCGCGCGAGTTGGCCCGCAGCTTGGGCATGCCGTGCCCGCGCAGCACCGACACCTCGCCGGGCTGGGTGCCCGCGGGGATGGTCAGCTCGACCGGGCCGTCCAGGATGGTGTCGACCACGACCGTGGTGCCCAGCGCCGCGTCCACGATCGGCACGCGGATGGTGCAGTGCAGATCGTCACCGTCACGCACGAAGGTGTCATGCGGCTGTTCCACGATCTCGATGTAGAGGTCGCCGGCGGGACCGCCGCCGGGGCCGACCTCGCCCTGCGCGGCCAGGCGCACGCGCATGCCGCTGGCCACGCCGGCCGGGATCGGGGCGGCGATCTCGCGGCGCGAACGCACGCGGCCGTCGCCACCGCACTTGCGGCAGGGGTCCGGGATGGTCTCGCCCGCGCCGCGGCAGGTGGGGCACGGCCGCGACGTCATGACCTGGCCGAGGAACGAGCGCTGCACGGTCTGCACCTCGCCGGCGCCGCCACAGGTCTCACAGCGCACGGGCGCGGAGTTGCCGTTGGTGCCCGCGCCGTGGCACAGGTCGCAGGTGATGGCGGTGTCCACGGTCAGGTGCTTGGTGACCCCGACCGCGCACTCCTGTAGCGAGAGCCGGGTGCGCAGCAGCGAATCCGCACCGGGCTGCACGCGACCGCGCGGCTTGCGCGGGTTGCCGCCCTGGTTCATGCCGCCGAAGAAGGCTTCGAAGACATCGCCGAGACCGCCGAAGCCCGCGCCGGAGAAGCCGCCGCCCATCCCGCCGCCGGAGTCGAGCGGGTCACCGCCGAGATCGACGATGCGCCGCTTCTCGGAGTCGGTCAGCACCTCGTAGGCGGTCGACACCTCGCGGAACTTCTCCTGCGCCTCCGGATCCGGATTGATATCGGGATGCAGTTCGCGTGCCAGCTTGCGGTAGGCGCGCTTGATCTCCTGGTCGGTCGCGTTCCGTGCGACGCCGAGCAGTGCGTAATAGTCCCGTGCCACTTGCGCTCTCTAGTCCTGTTTCGTCTCCGCTAGCTCACCGTTGGGATCCGCTAGCTCACCGTTCGGCGAGCACCTCACCGATGTATCGGGCGACGGCCGCCACCGAGGCGATAGTCCCCGGGTAGTCCATGCGCGTCGGGCCCAGTACCCCCATACCTCCCAGAACGGTACCGGGCATGCCGTAGCCGGTGGACACCACCGCCGTCCCACGCATCTGTTCGACCTTGGTTTCCTCCCCGATCTGCACGGTCACGGTACCCGGCTGCTGCGACGCGGCCAGCAGCTTCAGCACGATCACCTGCTCTTCGAGGGCCTCCAGAACCGAACGCAGCGAACCCGGGAATCCATTCCCGGCGAAGTCTCCCGCATTGCGGGTGAGATTCGCGGTACCGCCGAGCACGAGTCGCTCCTCGGGATGTTCGACGAGGGTCTCGACCATGACGGTGGAGACGCGAATCAGGACATCGCGCAGGCGGGCCGGGGAGTGTTCGGGCAATTCGGCCACCGAGGCCGAGGCCGACGCGAGGCGTTTGCCCTCCATGGCCTTGCCGAGCATGCCGCGCAGGGCGGCCAGGTCGTCGTCGCCGATGACGTTGCCGAGATCGACCAGGCGCTGATCGACCCGGCCGGAGTCGGTGATCACGACCAGCAGCAGGCGCGCGGGGTTCAGGGCGACGACCTCGATGTGCCGCACGGTCGAGGCGGACACGGTCGGGTACTGCACCATGGCGACCTGGCGGGTGAGCTGGGCCAGCAGGCGCACGCCCCGGCGCAGCACGTCGTCGAGGTCGACGCCGCTCTCCAGGAATTCCATGATGGCCCGGCGTTCGGCGTTCGAGAGCGGCTTGACCTCGGAGATGTGGTCGACGAACTGCCGGTAGCCCTTGTCGGTGGGGATGCGCCCGGAGCTGGTGTGCGGCTGGGTGATGTAGCCCTCGGCCTCGAGCACCGCCATGTCGTTGCGCACGGTCGCGCTGGAGACACCGAGATTGTGGCGTTCGACCAGGGTTTTGGAACCGATGGGTTCCTTGGTCGAGATGTAGTCCGCGACTATGGCCCGCAGGACCTCGAGCCGCCGCTGTTCCGTGGTCGACATAAGGCCCACCTCCTCGCTCGCGTTCGGTTTGCCCGTACGCACGAGCGTCCCGGATCAATCCAGTTCAGTTTAGTTGCCCGTTGGCACATTGCCTGTAGGCCCGGTGTGGGCCGTGTACGGGCGGCAGCGAGCGCGTGCGACCGGATGCCCGCCGCCGATCCCCGGCCGGGGTGACGGCGTGAGCGTGTGAGCGCGTCCACGCGGTTTGCCGGGGCCGGACATGAGCGGCTGCGAGCCCGGCCGGTGGCCGAAGTGTCGACGGCCGAGTGGCAGTGGCCGCGGGCCTGGTCAGCGGCCGGGTGTCAGCGGTGGCGGCTGCCCTAACGATTCAGCCAGCCGGTGGCTTCGGGACCCGAGCCCGGCTTCCACTTGATGCCGCAGCCCAGGCTCGGGGTGTGCGGCTCGGGGACCGCCTGGCCCGCGAGCACGAGCTCGACCGCCGCGCGCAGTTCCACGCCGTCGGCGGGCTCGGTGTTGCCGGGGGTGGCCGCGTCGAACCGGCCGCGGTAGGCGAGCTTGCGGTCCGCGTCGTACAGGAACAGGTCCGGCGTGCAGGCGGCACGGAAAGCCTTTGCCACCTCCTGCGATTCGTCGACCAGGTACGGGAAGTCGAATCCGGCCCGCAGCACCTGCTCGCGCAGATGCGCGGCGTCGTCGTCCGGATAGTTCTCGGTGTCGTTCGAACAGATGCCGACGGTCACCAGCCCCCGCGCCCGGAACTCCGCGGTGAGCGCGCCGAGCGCGTATTCGATGCGCCGCACGTACGGGCAGTGATTCGACAGGAACAGCACGAGCAGCGCCGGATGATCGTCGAAGGCGGCCAGCGAGTATTTGGTGCCGTCCACCGCCGACAGTTCGAAATCCGGTGCGGGAGTGCCGATCGGGTCCATGTTCGATTCGAGCGCCATGGTGCCAGTGTGCCCGATCTCCGGGATTTCACTCCTGCCGCCGGTCAGGGTGGATGGCTGTGCGCTAGCTCGGGCTCCCGGCGGCTCGCGCTCCGGCAGCTCCGGCGAGCCCGGTCCGGTGTCGGCCGGCTCGGCTCGGTGTCGGCCGGCCCGGCTATGGATGCCGGCTAGCCCAGCTCGCCGAAGAACGCGCGCAGGTCGGTGACCAGCAGGCCCGGGGTCTGCATCGCCGGAAAGTGGCCGCCCACCTCGTAATCGGTCCAGCGGGCGATGGTGTTGAGCTGTTCGGCGTAGCGGCGGATCGCCAGGTCGCCGGCGAAATTGGCGACCGCGGTGGGGGTCGTGGAGCGGGTCGGCAGGTGGGGTGAGTGCAGGGATTCGTAGTAGAGCTGGGCCGAGGAGCCGCCGGTGTTGGTGAACCAGTAGGTGGCCACGGTGGCGAGCATGTGGTCGCGGTCGACGCGGACCTCGAGGGGGCCGGGGCCGCCGGTCCAGGCGTGGAACTTCTCGACCATCCAGGCCAGTTGGCCCGCGGGGGAATCGGCGAGGGCGAAGCCGAGGGTGTGTGGTCTGGTGCCTTGGATCTGGAAGTAGCCGCTGCCGTCGGAGAGGAATTCGGCCAAGTGCGCCAGGCGTTTTCGTTCCGCGGGGGTGAGGGCGGGGACGATGTCGCCGGGGACCGGGCCGTGCGGGATGAAGCCCAGGGTGGCGGCGTTCACGTGGACCCCGATCACGCGGGCGGCGTCCACGCGGCCGAGGTCGGGTGCGATGAAAGCGCCGAAGTCGCCGCCGTGCACGGCGTATCGCGGATAGCCCAGGCGGCGCATGAGTTCGGCGTAGGCGCAGGCGATGCGGTGGCTGTCCCAGCCCGCGTCGGGTGCGGGACCGGAGAAGCCGAAGTTCGGGTGCGAGGGGATGACGAGGTCGAAGGCCGGTTCGCCGTCCGGTGGATCGCTGAGCGGTTCGATGACCTCGAGGAATTCCAGGACCGTGCCGGGCCAGCCGTGCAACAGCAGCAGCGGAATCGCGCCGGGGTGCCGAGAGTGTATGTGCAGGAAGTGAATTCGGGCACCGTCCACGACGGTGACGTACTGGGTGTACGCGTTGATCCGCCGCTCCCAGGCCCGCCAGTCGAACCGGCCGGCCCAGTACCCGGCCAACTCACGCAGGTACTCCACCGGTGCCCCGCGCGCCCACCCGACCCCGGGAACCTGTGCGGGCCAGCGGGTTTCCTCGAGTCGCCGCCGCAGATCCCGCAGCTGCGCCGGCGGGATCTCGACCTGGAAAGGAACTAAGTCCTCGTCGAACATGGCGATGGCGTCAGCGTAGACCCGCGCCCACGCGCCCGTGACCGAATACCGCACAGCCGCCGCGGCACACGGGGGCGATGCCAGAACGCACCGTAGTCGAGGCGCGTGGGCGGGCCGGCGCCACACACCGCGGCGGGAGCGGCGGCCGGTCTGCCCGCGCCCGGTGCGCGGTCGTGGATGACCGTGCCCGCGAGCTTGCGCCGCCGTGGATCGGACGAAGAAAGTGCAGCGGACCTATCAGGTCAGGAGGGTGCGGACCACGGCGTCGGCGAGGAGGCGGCCGCGGTCGGTGAGGACCAGGTTGTCGTCGGTGGTGACGGCCAGGCCGTCGGCGATGACGCGCTGGGCCGCGCGGCGGCCGTCGTCGTCCAGGTCCGCCAGCGGCAGCCCGGTGCGCAGGCGGGCGGTGAGCATCACGCGTTCGGTGTATTGCTCGTCGCCGGTCAGCGCCTCCCAGCCCGCGGCGGGCAGGCCGCCGGTGGCGACCCGATCCGCGTAGCGCGCAGGGTGTTTCACGTTCCACCAGCGCACGCCGCCGACGTGACTGTGCGCGCCCGGGCCCGCGCCGAGCCAGTCGCCGCCGTCCCAGTAGCCGAGGTTGTGGCGGCAGCGGGCGCGGTCGTTCGCGGCCCAGTTGGAGACCTCGTACCAGCCCAGGCCCCCGGCCTCGAGGCGGGAGTCGATGCGTTCGTAGCGGGCGGCGAGGATGTCGTCGTCGGGCGCGGGGAGTTCGCCGCGGCGGACCCGGCGGGCCAGCGCGGTGCCGTCCTCGACGATGAGCGAATAGGCCGAGACGTGGTCGACGCCGGCGGCCAGGACGGCGTCGAGGCTGGCGTCGAGGTCGCTGTCGCGCTCGCCCGGCGTGCCGTAGATGAGGTCCAGGTTCACGTGCTCGAACCCGGCGGCGCGAGCTTCCCGCGCGGCGGCCACGGCGCGGCCCGGGGTGTGGGTGCGGTCGAGCACCTTCAGCACGTGCGCGGCCGCGGACTGCATGCCGAGCGAGATCCGCGTGAACCCGCCTTCCAGGAGCCGCTCGAAGAATTCCGGCGAGGTGGATTCCGGGTTCGATTCGGTGGTCACCTCGGCGTCGGCGGCCAGGGTGAAGTTGGCCCGCACGGCCGTCAGCACGTTCGCGAGCCCGTCCCCGCCCAGCAGCGACGGCGTCCCCCCACCCACGAAGATCGTCTCGACCTCCGGCGTATCACTCGGCAACGCGTCGAATCGCGCTGCGGCAACGGCCAATTCCCCCCGCAACGCCTCGAACCACGACTCCGGCGAGGCCGAGGTCCCCAACTCCCCCGCCGTATAGGTGTTGAAGTCGCAGTACCCGCACCGCGTGGCACAGAACGGCACATGGATGTAGATCCCGAACGCCCCGCCCCCGAAGTCCCCGAGCACCGGCTCGGCCCGCTCCCCCACGGCCGGCCCCGCCACGCTGCTCGAACTCACCGAAGACGTCACCCCACCAGTGTGACCGGAGGCCCACATCACACCGCACGCGGACCGACAGCCGACAGACCACCGGTTGGAAGCCCTGTCCGGAAGCCAGGTCGGCCACGACACTGGCCAACGCCTGGCTTCTTGCTGAGGAGTGGTCACCAAGCACCTTCAACTGGACGCCCAGTCAGCCCGGTCGGTGGGGTGCCGCAACGCACTGCTCCGGACCGACCGGCTCGCGAGCTTGCTCGTTCCACTCGATGTTGATTCGACTCGGCACCGGTCCCGGACCGGCTGCGGAACGGGTTCATCGTGTGGACAGTCCTGTCCGGCGTCTCGGCGTGGGCACTTCTGGTATTCCTGATCGCGGTCCTGACCTTCGTTTACGCCTTGGTGTGGCCGGTTATCACTAAGCACAGCGCACGGCCTGGAGACAAGGTGGTCGTGCACCTCCTTCCCCCGCGAATCGAATTTGATACGGCGCAACCGGAGCACCAAGCACGCGGCGCCGAACGGCCGCGAGACGAGCCGACGAGAGCGCCGCAGCGCCGCGTTCGTAATGGCGGCGCGGCGGCCACGGTTCACAGCCACACAATCTCTCCACGGGATCTCCCCCGTTCCGCGGTGGAAACCGCGGGCAGGTAGGCAATAGCGTCGGCCGGGTGCAGCGTGTGTGGGAATTGTGGGGCGGGGTCCTGATCGGGTGGGCCATTCTCGCGCCGGTGGCGGGCGGGATCGGGTGGGGAGTTTTTCTGTGGCGCACGCGGCGGGGAGTGGCGCGCGAGCGGGCGCGGCGGCGGGGGTGGGCCGAGGTGGGGATCGCGGTGGGGACCCTGCCGTGGGTGTGGATGATTCTCACCCCGCTGGACGGGGGTGAGCGGGGCGTGAACTGGGTGCCGTTGGTGGACCTGGCGCAGACCGTCTCGGAGGGATCGTTCAACAGCTTCGTGCAGGTCAGCGCCAACCTCGCGGTCTTCGTTCCGCTGGGATTGCTGTTGCCGCTGCGGTTTCCGTGGTTCTCGGGGGTGGGGCGGATGTTCGCGACGGGGGCCGCGCTGTCGCTCGGGCTGGAAATCGCCCAGTACGCACTGGATCTGGGCCGGTACTCGTCGGTGGACGACGTGCTGATGAACGCGGCGGGCGCGGGGATCGGAGCGGCGCTGGGACGGTTGCACGAGTCGCGGCGGGCGGCGGGGCGGTCGTACAGTACGCGGGTCATGCTCCGGATGGGCTGGGCTACAGGGGGATCGAATGCGGGATGACGCGGACGCGACGGACTTCGAGGCGGTGCCCAGGCACGCGATCGACGGCGACGCCATCGCGGTGGTGGACGCGGGATCGGTGGCGCCGGTCGTCTACGAGATCCCGATGCCGAAGGTCCGGCCGGACGGGCCGAATTTCCCGCGCACCTTCTGCGGGGTGATGTTCGCGCGGGCGCTGGTGTGGGATCCGCCCGCGGCGCAGCTGCCGACGCTGGATCTCGCCCGGCTCACGATGACCACACTGACCTCACGTTTCCGGGAGCAGGGCATCACCGCGGGCTTCGACAGATTCGACCGGGTGCCGGGCTGGCGGGCCGCGTTCTGGTGGGCGCTGATCGCCCGCGACGAGCAGGTTCTGCGCGAGTTGACCGCGTACCCGGTCGAACGGCTGCGCGCCACAGGCGGGACCGACTTCGACGACTTCCAGTACGACTGGGCCGAACTGCTGCAGACCGCCAGGGTGCACGGCCCGGAATACGTCGCCGACCGCGCCTTCGCCCTCGAGACGACGAGCCGGGTCGGCGCACAGCGCCCGGTGGATCTGCTGCTGCGCCCGAGCATCGAGGTCTTCGCCCGCCTCGCGAGCGGGGATCAGGACGGTTTCACGTGGTCACTGGCCAACGCGTTGCGCCTGCACAGGACGTTCTTCGAGCAGGAACCGTGGTCTACGGACCCGGAGGGCGTGATCGCCCTGCCGCTGCTCGGCCTGGCCTGCTGGGCTCACGACCGGGGCCTGCGCGTCGAAGTCGAATCCGAGTACCTGCCAACCGGTTTCGTGCACCGGCCGCACTGGCTGGGTGAATTGTCCACGGCCGTCGCGACCTTCGCCGCGACGGCCTCGCAGACCCGGTCAGTGGTCGGCGATCGGGGTGTTCTGGCAGAAGGTGAGTAGCCAGCGCCCGTCTTCTTTGGTCATCCCGTAGAGCGGGGTGCCCTCGGCCTCGACCTCGCCGTCGAGGTTGAAGTACCGCTGGCGCACCTTGACCGCCGCCACGTCGGGCCGGATGAAGCGCACGAAGAACACCTCGTAGGTCGCGTAGCCGGCCTTGGTCGAGCCCGGCAGCACCGAGCGCGTGAACATGGAAATCTCCTCGCGCCCGTTCAGGAATTTGCCCGCGCCGGTGGTCCAGATGGCGTCGGGATGGAACAGGTTCAGGAAGGCGTCGGCGTCCTCCGCGCGCTGTGCGGCATCGACCGTCGCGACGACGGCGTGGATGGCTTCGAGTTCGGCCGCGGTATCGAGTTCTGACGTGGTCATGTGCCCATGATGGAACCTCGAGTAGGGTTAAGGTCAACTGTCCAAGATCGTTTCAGCGTCGATCTATGACACCTGTCACAAATGGGGTCCGCTATCCAGGGGATTTCCCTCGAAAGTCCGGAAAATATCGGCCGTCGGTCGGAACAACCCATCTGACATGGCACAATAAGCTCCATGACCGGACTTGGGGTACGACTCGTGGCACGTCGCCATGTCGACTTCAAGCGTGTCTGCAGCGCGAGCTGTCTGGCCGGAAGCCTCCGGTAGATCAGCTCCCCTCTCCCCGGATCCGACGCCAGGTTTACAGCGTCGAACTCCCCGGTTCGCTGATATCGGAGGCGTGAGTCAGCCCCTCTCGCCTGCCCGCAAGATCTTCAGGAGCGACCCCTATGACGTCGAGCACCGACGCCGACAGTTCCGATTCCGTCACTCCCGCGCGCCCGCCACGACCCGAGCGACCCGCCGCCGAACGTCGTGTTCGCCCGGACCGTCCCCGCGCCGCGGCCGGTGACGCTCCCGTCGCGCCGCGTGAACGCACGGGAAAGCCGGTGCGCCGCAAGTCCGAAGGCCAGTGGGCCCTGGGCTACCGCGAGCCGCTCAACGCGAACGAGCAGTCCAAGAAGGACGACAACCCGCTCAACGTGCGCGCGCGCATCGAGAACATCTACTCGAAGCAGGGTTTCGCCTCGATCGACAAGAGCGACCTGCGCGGCCGCATGCGCTGGTGGGGTCTGTACACCCAGCGTGAGCAGGGCTACGACGGCACCTTCACCGGTGACGAGAACATCGACCTGCTCGAGGCCGAGTACTTCATGATGCGCGTGCGCTGCGACGCCGGCGCGCTGAACGTGCGCCAGCTGCGCACCCTTGGGCAGATCTCCACCGAGTTCGGCCGCGACACCGCCGACCTCTCGGACCGCGAGAACGTGCAGTACCACTGGATCCGCATCGAGGACGTGCCGGAGATCTGGCGACGCCTGGAAGAGGTCGGCCTGCAGACCACCGAGGCGTGCGGCGACTGCCCGCGCGTGGTGCTGGGCTCCCCGCTCGCGGGTGAGTCCTTCGGCGAGATCCTGGATCCGACCCCGGCCATCGACGAGATCGTCAAGCGCTACATCGGCAAGAAGGAGTACTCCAACCTGCCGCGCAAGTTCAAGACCGCCATCTCCGGTCAGCAGGACGTGGTGCACGAGATCAACGACGTCGCCTTCGTCGGCGTCGAGCATCCCGAACACGGTCCCGGCTTGGATCTCTGGGTCGGCGGCGGCCTGTCCACCAATCCGATGCTCGCCCAGCGACTCGGCGCATGGGTGCCGCTGGCCGAGGTGCCGGATGTGTGGGAGGCCGTGGTCTCGCTGTACCGCGATTACGGCTACCGCCGCCTGCGCACCAAGGCGCGCATCAAGTTCCTGGTCAAGGACTGGGGCGTGGAGAAGTTCCGCGAGGTTCTCGAGACCGAGTACCTGAAGCGCAAGCTGATCGACGGTCCCGCGCCCGCCAAGCCGGATCGCCCCATCGACCACATCGGCGTGCAGAAGCTGCGTAACGGCTTGAACGCCATCGGCTTCTCCCCCATCGCCGGCCGCGTCTCGGGCACCATCCTGAGCAAGGTCGCCGACATCGTGGAATCGATCGGCTCGGACCGCATCCGGTTCACCCCGTACCAGAAGCTCATCGTGCTGGACGTGCCGGACGACAAGGTCGACTGGCTCATCGACGAGCTGAAGCCGCTGGGCCTGCACGGGCGTCCGTCGCAGTGGCGCCGGAACCTGCTGGCGTGCAGCGGTATCGAGTTCTGCAAGCTGTCCTTCACCGAGACGCGCAAGCGGTCCCAGGTGCTGGCTCCCGAGCTGGAGCAGCGCATGGCCGACATCAACGCCAGCATCGACGTGCCCATCACCGTGAACATCAACGGCTGCCCCAACTCCTGCGGTCGCTCGCAGATCGCCGATATCGGCTTCAAGGGCATGCTCGTCGACGACGGCGAGGGGAATCAGATCGAGGGCTTCCAGGTTCACCTCGGAGGCAGTCTCGGCCTCGACTCCGGCTTCGGCCGAAAGCTGCGCCAGCACAAGGTGACCAGCGTCGAGCTCGGTGACTACATCGAGCGCGTGACGCGCAACTTCGTCAAGAACCGGGACGAGGGTGAGCGTTTCGCGGTGTGGGCGGTCCGCGCCGACGAAGCGGATCTGCGGTAGTTGGAGGAGACAGCAATGACGACGACCAAACTCGCCGAAACCGACCTGCGCGCACTGGCGGAGCGGGGTGCGACCGATCTCGGGCCGAACGCGACCGCCGAGCAGCTGCTGCAGTGGACCGAGGAGAACTTCGGATCCAACTACATCGTGGCCTCCAACATGCAGGACGCGGTGCTGGTTCAGCTTGCCGCGCAGGTGCATCCGGGTGTGGACGTGCTGTTCCTGGAGACCGGTTACCACTTCGCCGAGACCATCGGCACCCGCGACGCGGTCGAGATGGTCTACGGGGTGAACGTGGTGAACGTCGAACCCGAACAGACCGTGGCCGAACAGGATCAGCTGCTGGGCAAGGATCTGTTCGCCCGTGACGCCGCCGAATGCTGCCGGCTGCGCAAGGTGGTGCCGCTGACTCGTTCGCTGGCGCCCTACAACGCCTGGGTCACCGGCATCCGCCGTGTGGAGGCCCCGACGCGCGCCAACGCGCCACTGATCTCCTATGACGAGGGCTTCGGGCTGGTGAAGATCAACCCGATCGCCGCCTGGTCCGACGAAGAGATGGCCGAGTACATCGAAGCCAACGGCATCCTCGTCAATCCCCTTGTGGAGGAGGGATATCCGTCCATCGGTTGCGCCCCGTGCACACGGAAGCCGGAACCGGGATCCGATCCGCGAAGCGGCCGCTGGGCCGGCCTCGCCAAGACCGAATGCGGGTTGCACGCCTCATGACTTCTACCGTGACCGAATTCGATACTCTCGCCGCGCTCGAGAGCGAATCGATCCATATCTTCCGCGAGGTGGCGGGTGAGTTCGAGCGACCGGTGATCCTGTTCTCCGGTGGCAAGGATTCGACCGTCCTGCTGCACCTGGCGCTCAAGGCCTTCTGGCCCGCGCCGCTGCCGTTCGCGCTGCTGCACGTCGACACCGGGCACAACCTGCCCGAGGTGCTGGCGTTCCGCGACCACGTGGTCGAGAAGTACGGCCTGCGACTGCATGTCGCGTCCGTGGAGGACTACCTGGCCGACGGGCGGCTCACCGAGCGCCCGGACGGCATCCGCAATCCGCTGCAGACCGTGCCGCTGCTGGACGCCATCAACGAGCACCGCTTCGACGCGGTGTTCGGTGGCGGCCGCCGCGACGAGGAGCGCTCGCGGGCCAAGGAGCGCATCTTCTCCCTGCGCGACGCGTTCGGGCGCTGGGATCCCAAGCGGCAGCGGCCCGAGCTGTGGAACCTGTACAACGGCCGGCACGCGCCGGGCGAGCACGTGCGCGTGTTCCCGATCTCCAACTGGACCGAGCTGGACATCTGGCGCTACATCGCCCGCGAGGACATCGAGCTGGCCTCGATCTACTACGCCCATGAGCGCCCGGTGTACCAGCGCGACGGCATGTGGATGACCCCCGGCGTGTGGGGCGGTCCGGCCGAGGGTGAGGAGCTGTCGGTCAAGTCGGTGCGCTACCGCACCGTCGGCGACGGATCCACTACCGGCGCAATCATTTCCGACGCGGCCGACAACGAGGCGATTCTCGCCGAGGTGGCGGCCTCCCGGCTCACCGAGCGTGGCGCGACCCGTGGAGACGATCGTGTCTCCGAGGCCGCCATGGAAGACCGCAAGCGAGAGGGTTACTTCTGATGTCCGACCTATTGCGACTGGCGACTGCCGGATCGGTCGACGACGGGAAGTCCACCCTGGTCGGACGCCTGCTCTACGACACGAAATCCGTTCTCGCGGACCAGATCGACGCGGTCACCCGCGCCTCGGTCGACAAGGGTCTGTCGACCCCGGACCTGTCGCTGCTGGTCGACGGTCTGCGCGCCGAGCGTGAGCAGGGCATCACCATCGACGTGGCGTACCGCTATTTCGCCACGCCCGCACGGTCTTTCGTGCTCGCCGACACTCCCGGGCACGTGCAGTACACCCGGAACACGGTGTCCGGCGCGTCCACCGCGCAGCTGGTCATCCTGCTGGTCGACGCTCGCAAGGGCGTCATCGAGCAGACCCGCCGCCATGCCGCGGTGATGGCGCTGCTGGGTGTGCCGAAGCTGGTGCTCGCGGTGAACAAGATCGACCTGGTCGATGATCCGGCCGGCGTGTACCAGCAGATCGTCGCCGAATTCTCGGAGCTGACGGCCAAACTCGGCTGGGACGCCGAGGATGTGGTGGAGATTCCGGTGTCCGCGCTGCACGGCGACAATGTCGCCTCGCGCTCGGCGAACACCCCGTACTACAACGGGCCCTCGCTCATCGAGCACCTGGAGTCGGTGCCGGTGGACGCGGACAGCACCCGGCACGAGGTCGGCCTGCGCTTCCCCGTGCAGTACGTGATCCGCCCGCGCACCGCCGAATACCCGGACTACCGCGGCTATGCCGGTCAGGTGGCGGCGGGCACCGTGCGCACGGGCGACGAGGTCATCGTGCTGCCCTCGGGCACCCGCACCACCGTCGAGCGGATCGACACCCCCAATGGGGAATTGGCTTCCGCGCAGCCCGGACGCAGCGTCACGCTGATCCTGGCCAATGACGTGGACGTCTCGCGCGGTGACACCATCGTGGCCGCCGCCGACGCCCCCGAACCGGTCGATTCCTTCGACGCGACGGTGTGCTGGCTGGGCGACAAGCCGCTGCGCCCGGGCGCCCGCCTGCTGCTCAAGCACGGCGCGCGCACCACGCAGGCGATCGTCGGCGCGCTCATCGAGCGTTTCGACGAGCAGAACCTGGCGGCGGATCCGAACCCGGAGTCGCTGGCGCTCAACGACATCGGCCGGATCTCGGTCCGCGTGGCCGAGCCGATCGCGGCCGACGACTACAGCGTCAACCGCTACACCGGCAGCTTCCTGCTGATCGATCCGGCGGGCGGCAACACCCTGGCCGCGGGCCTGGTCGGCGACGCCCTGACCGCGGTCGAGGTCGGCACGGAAGTCGGACTCTGACATGAGTTCTCCCGGCAGCGGAGCGTTGTCGACCGCCTCGCTGCCGGTCGCCCTGCGCCGCAACGCTTTCGCGATCGGCGTGAATGCCGGGACGGTCGGCTGCCCGCCCCGCTCGGTACTTTCGATCGGCGGCTCCCGCCCCGCGCTGATCGCGGTCGCGCACGGCAGCCGCGACCCTCGTTCGGCCGCGACGATGCGCGCGGTGGTGGAACACGTGGCCGCCGCTCGCCCCGATGTCGATGTGCGCCTGGCCTTTCTCGATCTGAGCACCCCGTCGGTCGACGAGGTCGTGGACGAGATCGCCGCCGCGGGTCATTCCCACGCGATCGTGGTCCCGCTGCTGCTGGGCAGCGCCTTCCACGCGCGCGTGGATCTCCCGGAACTGCTGGACCGGGCCGGCACCCGGCATCCCCGGTTGGCCCTCACGCAGGCGGAGGTGCTCGGCCCGGATCAGCGCCTGATCACCGCCATGCGTGACCGCGTGCTCGAGCGGATCACCGGCCGGCACGATTCGGCGAGCGCCATCCACCGCGCGACACCCCGCGGGTACCGGCACTCCGGCGCAACCGCCACCGAATACGGGCTGTCCCACGAATTCGGCACGGACGCGGCCCATCCCGCGTCGATCGGCAGTGCTCTCCCCCGCCACGACCGGCCGACTTCCCGCATCGGCATCGCGGTGGCGGCGGTCGGCTCGTCCTCGGCCGCGGCCAACGCCCGCACCGCCGAAGTGGCTCGTCGCCTCGGCGCGCTCACCGGCTGGGATACCGAGATCTGCTTCGCCACAACCGAACCCACGGTGACCGAGGCGGTGACCGCCCTCCGCGCCCGAGGCGCGTCCGAGGTCCTGGTGGCCCCCTGGTTCCTGGCCCCCGGCCTGCTGACCGACCGCCTCCTGGACGCGGCCCCGGACGTCACTCATGCGTCCGTGATCGGCGCGCACTCGGCTCTACCGGAGCTGGTCTGGGACCGCTATCACGCGGCGGCGAACGCCACCCTCACCCGCTCGGCCTGATTCGACTCCGAGCTGCCGACCTGCATCGGTAGTGCCGCAAACGAATTCGCCACCCGACACCGGACCGGTGCAATCGCCGGGCTCCGACCGCGACCACATGCGGACGCGGTATCGCGAGCGTTCGGCCGACGGGCCCGCAACACTCCCTTTGCGATCCACGCCGAGCAACGGCTGATGCCGGCCGAAGCTCCATCGGGATCGGGACGGTAGGACGAGACTGTTTCGCGGCGGTCGTCGCCTTCAGAGGACAGCCCTCACCCCCGGCCGCGGCGCCCGACCCGTGGCCGGGCAGCTGACAACGGCATGGCGATCGACAACTGCCGGGTACACCGAAGTTGTTTCGGAGCGAGCCTCACCCCATTCGCCGGGTGGATGGCGATTCACGCGAACCATGCGGGGCAATCGGGCGAACCGCCCGGGGCGGGAGTGGGTGGCATGATCCCGGACGGGCGCGAGCCGGGAGCCCGATAGGGTGGGGCGGTGATCAAAGCTGTGGTGTTCGACGTGGGTGAGACGCTGATCGACGAGACCCGGATCTGGAGTCGGTGGGCGGATCGGCTCGGGGTGCCCAGGTTCGCTTTGATGGGGGCCATCGGCGGGATGGCGGCGACCGGGCGGCCGCTGACCGACGCGTTCGAATTGCTGCGGCCCGGTATCGATCTCGACGCCGAGCAGGAGGCGTGGGCGCTCGCGGAGCCGGACAGCCTGCGCAACAACTTCGACGCGGACGACCTGTACCCGGACGTGGTGCCCGCGCTCGGCGAGCTGCGGAGCCGGGGGTTGCAGGTGATCATCGCGGGAAATCAGCCGCCGCAGGCGAAGTCGGCGCTGGAGAAGATGGAGTTGCCCGTCGACGGGATCTACACCTCGGCCGAGTGGGAGCTGGAGAAGCCGGATCCGGAGTTCTTCGCCAAGGTCGCCGAGGTGGCCGGGGTGAAGTTCCGCGAGATCTGCTACGTCGGCGACCGGGTCGACAACGACGTGCTGCCGGCGGCCGCCGCCGGAATGGTTCCGACGCTGATCCGCCGCGGCCCCTGGGGCTACCTGCATTCGGAGCTTCCTCAAACCTCCTACGGCATCGTCATAGACACTCTGACGCAGCTGCCGGACGTTCTCGCGCCTCGATAGCCGGCGGTCCCGGGACGCTCGGGTTCCGCCACGTTGCCTGGTCATGCCCCGAAAACTGCGGGCACGGCACCTTCTTGAAATCGATGCGTTTCACTCTATGCGGACGCTACCGTTCCTCGACCCGATTCCAGGGTCGACGAACAGGAGCGACATATGAGTACCCGGACCCGCCTCGGCCATCGGATCGCGTGGGGCACTTCGGCGCTGGCGGCCGCCGCCGCGGCGGTCGCCGTGGCGGCGCCCCAGGCGTCCGCCGCGCTCATGATCGACCCGCAGCCGAACTCCGCCGGAAACTTCGTGGTCGGAGAGTGGTACGCGGTGGTGTACGAGCCGAATTACGGACCGAAGGAAGGCTGGATCGTCTTCACCGACAACGACACCTGCTTCCGCGCCAGGTCGGTGATCGCGGTCGAGGGCACCGGGTCCTTCAGCACCGGCGTACCGTCGGTCGGCCGGTATTCGAGCTGGAGCCCCCAAACCCCCGGCACTCACGTACTGAAAGTCGTCCAGGGCAAGGCCACCAAGTCGGTGACCGTCACCGTGCTCCCCTCCCCCGACGGCACCCCACCGCCCGCGCCCACCTACGAGGGCTGCGATGACCCCCGCACCGCCAACCCGCCGACCAGCACCGGGTCCTTCTGATCCGGCCCGACCGAACCCGAAGCTCGGAGGGGCCGGAGTCGTTGCGCGCCCGCCGTGCCACCGGGCACGCTCCCTACACGGTGCCCGCGGTCACGGCTGGTGCCAGAACGGCGCGGATCGGAGAGTGAGCGGGCCGCTGCGGACCGGCGACGCCATCAGCCAATCGCTGGTGATCGCCAGCATGCTCGCGTTGGCGCTGCGCAGGTCCGTTTCGAGCCGAGCGACCAGATCCCGCACATCGATGGTGGCCGAATCGATTTGCAGCAGTGTCGATTTCGCATCGTCTAGCACACCGCGCAGCCGGTCGAGCCGCTGCAGCACATCCATGAGATTGCGTACCATGTCGTCGCCGAGCGTGAGGAAGGAGTTCACGCCGGCGTCGTCATCGGTCAGATCGCCCGCCTGACCTGCCTCGTGCTCGCGGCGCTGACCGGCCGGCTCGTCCGGGGCCGTCACATCCCACATCCTCGGGACGGCGCGAAGATCGGAGTTTTCTGGCACAGCGTCACGACGACGCTCCCGTCTGGTCCTGGGACCGATGGACTCGCACGGCGACGACACCGCCCGACCGGCGATGCACGAAATCCTCCGCTCTGCCACGCTAGTCCCTCCGCATCCAGCTACGCGCCGCGCCCGTGAACTCACGTGTTCGACCGTTATGTGCCACCGGGGTTGACGCCCCGTGCGGACAGGGCCCGCCGACAGCTGGGGGGTGCGGGTTCAGCGACGCTTCGGGATAGCCGCAGCCGGCCGCTCGCGTGCCGGCCCGTCGCGCCGGGCACGCACCCGGGGCCCGCGCACGACCCGCCGCCGCTCGCGTCGCGGCCGGCCCGCCGAACCGGCGACGCCGGGCGTTCCCCGCTCGCAGCTCGAAATTAGCCGCGGTGTTGGACGAGTCCGCGAGTTGCCGCGATCCCGGCGACGCGCCACCGCACCCCGCCGGGTCTTACCGAACGTGCGGGCAAGCGGTCCCATCGACCGGGCGCCACCGGTCGACTACCGTCGGTGGCACACCTCGCTGCTGCCGAACCTGATCCAGGCACTTCGGACCGTTTCCCCAGTGGTTCACCACCCGGACGGGACGAAACCATGTGCGACAGCTGGCATACCACCAATTCGGTCGTGATCGTCTCCGCCGCGGTGGCGGGTCTGGACTGGGAGCATGCCGTGGCCACCATGCCCAGCATCGACTCGCCCGACCTCCGGGCGTGGATCGGGCGCAATCTCGACCGCGCCGTCGTGATTCCGAATGACAGACCACCCGGCCGAGGCTGGTGGCCGCGACGCCAAATCTGCGTACCTCCCGGCGAGTACGCGTCGTTCACCGCACTACTGGCCGACCGCGACCGAGCCGTCGACTTCGGGCGCATCAATGATCGGTCCGAGTGAGATTTCGAGATCGATTCCAGCCGTCCGCATTTCGACGGGATGGCAGTGCTCGACCCCGAAAAGGCTCGATTCGGACGAGTTACATTCCGGGAGTTGCTAGTTCGACGTCGCTCTCAGGCCGCGTTGGTGGTGCAGGCCACCTCGACCACCTTCGTGCCCGACTGTTCCGCGGACCCGGTATTCGCCAGCATCGCCTGCGGACGGTATTGCGCCAGGCTGGTATTCGCGGCGAACAACGCGAGAGAACTGTTCAATCCGGCGCCCGTCCCCACCGCACCCTTGGTGAAAACGAGTGCGCCGCAACCGTCCACCCAATCCACCAGCAGCTTGCAGTCGGTGATCCCGCCGAGGGAACACAACTCCAACGCCTGAGCGTCGGCGTCCTCCCGGCTGTAGGCGTCGACGATGGATCCGTAACTCCAGTCCGAAGCGCTGAACGCGATGGCCCCGTACAAACCCCACTGCGCGTTGGCGCTACCTGTACCGACCACGGTGCCAGCCGCGATTCCCGCCGCCGCGACAACGAAAAGTGCCCTACCCGAGAACTTCTTCAACAGAAAACCCCTGTGAATAACTAGCCAATATCAACCGACGCATCATCACCCACTCAACCCGATTTGTCCTCTGTAACAGTGGGACCAGGCATTTCGCGAGCGTCCGCACGATTTACATGACACGTCAGCTTCGGCGTCCGATTCCCGCCAGCGCAACCCTCGCGCCCGACGTTGAATATGACACGTCAAGTAAATCTCTCACGCAAGGGGAACACGAGCATGAACGCACGTTTCGAGGGCAAGGTTGTTCTGATCACCGGCGCGACCTCCGGAATCGGTGAGGCCGTCGCGCGGCGGATCGCCGCCGAAGGCGGCGGGGTCGTGCTCGGGGCGCGGGGCAAGGAGGCCGGGGAACGGCTCGGCGGGGAGATCCGCGAGCGGGGCGGGCGCGCGCTGTTCGTGCCCACCGACGTGACGGTCGAGACCGACGTCGAGCGACTGACCGCGGCGGCCGTGAGCGAATTCGGGCGGCTGGACGGGGCTTTCAACAACGCGGGCGCGGTCAACGCCTTCGGCCCGGTGCAGGACATCGAGGAGAGCGGCTGGCGCGCGGACCTGGAGTTGAACCTGACCGCCGTGTACTACGGGCTGCGGCATCAGGTTCCGGCTCTCCTGGCATCGGGCGGCGGCGCGATCCTCAACAACGCCTCCAACCTGGGTGTGGTCGGAATGGCCTCGGTCGCACCGTATGTGGCGGCCAAGCACGGGGTCGTCGGACTGACCCGGGCGGTCGCGCTGGAGAACGCCGAGCACGGCCTGCGCGTGAACGCGATCGTCTCCGGTGCGGTGGACACCCCCGCCTTCCGGAACTCCATGGGCGCCACCCCCGAGGGCGAGGCAGCCATCGCCGCCCTGCACCCCCTGGGCCGCATCTCCCGCCCGGAGGAGATCGCCGCTTTCTGCACCTTCCTGCTCAGCGACGAGGCGTCCTTCATCACCGGAGCGGCCCTGGCGGTCGACGGCGGCTTCACCGCCCGCTAACCGGCAGGCCATGGTGCCCGGTTTCCGTGCCACCCGCCACCGTGCGAGTCGCGAATCACGCTGGGGCAGAATGCAACCGGGCCCACCCGCGCGCTGGGCACATTGGGCGCGAGGGTGGGCCGGTCGCTTCATCGACGACGCGGCGGGCGGGAAGCTTCCGGGATCACCGCCCAGCACGTCGCCGTTCCTGGGTGGCGAGAGCTACTCGATCGCCACGGCCCCCTCCGTTCCGGCGCGGCAGTCGAATCGCAGGACCACCAACGGTTTAGGAAGCTCGGTCGGCACGGCGGACCCCACCCCGCGCGAGTCGGCACCGCGCCCGGGCCGCAGCCCGCCCCCGCGAGCCTCCCACGGGGCCTCCGGCGCGGCCTGCGTGCTCCGATGCCACAGAAAGAACTGGTTCAGCTCAGTGGCCGCGCCGTCGCCGCCGCTCTCCCCGCGCACGGCGAGCCGGTCGGTCAACTGATCCCGGTACCGTCGGCCGAGGTCTCCCCCGGCAGTACGAGCGGTTCCTCCAGGGCTCGAAACATTGTCATATACAACAGATTTGGCTTCGCGGTTCATGGGCGCGACCATGGCCCCGGCGACGGCACCGACCTGCACCGCGCCTGCACCCGGCTCCGTGAGATCGACCGGAGGACACAAGCGCACGGGCGAGGGCGCATACGACACCCGCGTCACAGACTCCGCAGAGGCGGCCGCACCGGCCGGTGATGCGGAATCCGATCGACCGGCGCGCACGAACCCCGCAGGCTCCCGGTCCCGCGCCTCCCCGCCGTCACCCGAAACGAACCCCCCGCCGGACGGCCGAGGCCGACTCACCGACAGCGCCGACCGTCCCGGCACGACGCGCAGCTGCGGTCGCGGCCAATCGGATTGCCACTCGGGACGGTTCGCTGCCAAAGTCATAGTCGGTGGAATCCCTTTTCGCCGGTGGGAAGTTCGCTGGTCTTCACGGGCACACGCCGCGGCGAGAAGGCACGGCCGCGCACCCCTGCCACCGAAGTCGAGCAGCCGGCGGCGGTGGAAACACCCGCGACCGGCACCGAACGCCACGCCCCGATCGAGTCATCCACCGCCCGCTCCCGGGTACAGGGGATCACGCACGTGACGGGACGAAAGACTGACCGGCGGGGGCTGCTCGGCAAGTTCGTGGTGTCGCCGGAAGGTGCTGCGGCCGAACGCGGCCCGGCCGCGAACGATGCTGATGGAAGGGTATTGGCGCTGCGGCCCATTGTGCGCGAGGCAGGGTGACGTGGCGTGTTGGAAGGCGACGTGCTCACAACACGTGTCCCCCACGGACCGCGCACGCCCCGATACCCCCGACCGCAACGCCGAGGGTGGCGAACCGCCCCCACACCGGAGTAATCGCCTCGGCTACCGCCGAATTGCGTTGCACACCGGCCGGGAGAGGGCGGGATGCTGGGGAACGGGGTGGTCATTACTTGTGGCCTCCGCCGCCCGCACCACCGCCGGACGCGCCGCCTCCGCCACCCATACCTCCGCCACCCATACCTCCGCCACCCATGCCGCCACCGCCCATGCCGCCGCCTCGGCTGCCGCCGCCCGTGGACGCGCCGCCACCGCCGCCCATGCCGCCACCGCCGCCTGCGGAGGTCCCGCCGCCGCCTCGGGAACCGCCGCCGCTCGCGCCACCGCCCGAGGTGGCACCGCCGCCTGAACTCGCGCCACCGCCGCCCGCACCGGAGCCGCCGGGCTTGGTGCCGCCACCGGCTCCGCCGCCGGAAGATGCTCCGCCGCCGCCGGTTCCGCCACCACCGGAAGTGGTGCCGCCACCGGCTCCGCCGCCCGAGTTGGCTCCGCCGCCCGAACTCGCGCCACCACCACCAGAACTCGCGCCACCGCCGCCCGCGCCGCCGCCCGAGTTCGCGCCGCCACCGGAATTCGCACCGCCACCCGAGTTCGCGCCACCGCCGGAATTCGCGCCACCGCCCGCACCGCCACCGGCGCCCGCGTCTCCTCCGCCCGCGCCGCCTCCCGTGTTCGTGCCGCCTCCACCGGTACCTGCTCCGGAGCCACCGTCACCGGCCCCACCACCCGCGCCGCCGTCTCCGGCACCGCCGCCACCACTGGCACCGCCTCCGCCACCAGAAGTGCCGCCTCCGCCACCGGTTTCACCGCCGGTCGTACCACCACCGGTCCCGCCGCCCGCGCCACCACCCGTACCCCCGCCCGAAGCGGGTTCCCCGGTCACCGGACCGGGATCGGCCGGATGCCCCGGGGCCGGAACGGTTCCCGGATCCGACGGAGCCCCCGGGGTCGTTCCCGGGTTCGACGGAGCACCGGGCGTCGTGCCGGGATCGGACGGAGCGCCGGGTGTCGTACCCGGGTTGGACGGAGCGCCGGGTGTCGTACCCGGGTTGGACGGAGCGCCGGGCGTCGTGCCGGGTACCGTCCCCGGCTCGGTGACCGGCCCGGGCGCGCTGATGTCGCCGGGGCCCTGGGGATTCCCGGGCTGCGGGTGCCCCGGCTGGGGATTCCCGGGAACATTCGGGAGCCCCGGAAGACTGATGTTCGGCATCGTCCCGATCGAGATGGGCAGCTTCATGCTGCCGGCGGCGAACGGAACCGGATTCACGAACTCCGCGGGATTCGCGTAGGTGGCCAGGGCCTCCGCCGTGCGCGTTTCGCAGCGCGTCCCGGGGCTGGTGCGGTCGACCTCCACGATGGGGCGTCCGGCGAACCAGTTCGGGGTGACGGTCGCGGCCACGGGGCGGCCGTAGCTGCGGACCGCGGCGGCCGGAGAGATGGCGTGCGGGCTGCCGCCGGGGACGGTCACGTCGTCGTAGACCAGGACATCGCCCAGGCTCAGCGGGATGCCGGGGGTGGTGACCCCGCCGGGCGCGGCCTGCAGTCCGGGCGGGCTCGCCACGGGGCCGCCCAGGACGGTGGCCGCGGACATGGCGAGCGCGGAAGCGACTGCCGCGCCGGAGAATACGGCGGCGCGCGGGGCGTAGCGGCCGATGGCCGAGCCCGTGTCGGCGCTGCGGAAGGCGGCCAGGGCCGCACCGACCGCCACGGTGTGGGCGGGATCGGGTGACATGAACACGGGCCGGCCGAGGTCGGCCAGCACCGTGGCGACCTCGGCGGGCCGCGCCGCGCCGCCGATGATGAGGATGCGGTCGATGTCATCGATGGCGAGTCCGGCTCGGTGCACGGTGGCGCGCACCAGTTTTAGCGAGTTGCGAATATGCCAGCTGCGCAATCTCGTGGTGTCGGTGGCGGGCACCACGGCCGAAACCGGCTGTGCCGCACCGGGCGCGATACTGCGCGCGTACCGGGCGATCAGCGCGCCCAGCGGCCGCCCGCCGTAATCGTAGGAGCGCTCGGACCGCCCGAGCACCCCGCGCTCGCCGAACTCGGCCTCGGTGCGCACCACCGCGACGTCGAGGCAGTTGCCGCCCAGGTCGTAGACGAGCGTCAAACCCGCTCCGGCGGTGCCGAACTCGTGGTCGAGCCACTCCACGGCCGCGACCGGCTCGGGCATGAGCTGCACGTCGGCAGCGCCGGACCAGTCCAGCGCCCGCCGCAAACGCGTCACGTGCTTCTCGGTGTAGGAGGCGGGGTAGGTGCTGACCGCCGGGGCTTCGGGAGCATTGGTTTCGATCAGCCCGTTTACCACCGCGGCCACCAGATCCGCGGGCGACCAGATGCGCCCGCCCACCACCACCGGATCCGGATCCGAGGTGAGATCGGCGAAATCGGTTACCACCGGCGCGAATTGCGGAATCCCGCCGATACGCGGCCCGCCCGCGCTATCGAAAGTGACGGCCGTGCGCCGTACGCGTACGGCCGGCCGGCTGCGATCACCGGTCGCGGTCGCCCATACGGAGTTCACTGTGCCGATGCTCATACCAAAGCCAACAGTCATCGCCATCCCGTCAACGCACCGTGACCACGGCCCCACAGGCGTACCAACCATGTGGTCGCGGTCGTTTTCCAAACAGCGCGTTCAGGTTAGCTGGCGCATACCGGATGTGAATATCGAATCCGGAGAAAAGATTTCGCGTCCAGTAGCGAAGTTGGCGAATCTACTGGTCAGATCGGTAACAGACCAAGATCGAATCAGACTGGACGACAGCGCAGTTGCGGAAACACCCCCGCGTGGTTACACCTCAGCGAACCTAGAATTCATACCAACCGGTAGGCAAACAGAGTCCGAAAAACAAAACCGCAGTGTCAGTTTGCGCCGGTGAGAACCCGATCACTGGACGGTTGCTGTCTGCCGGATCCCCACGCTCGCAGGTTGTCCGACCGCGATTCGACAGTGTTTCGCGCATACCTACGAAGATGTCGCCGAGAACCAACACAGCATTACAACTCGCACAACACAATCCGTACACAAAAGAAAACCGACCGCCCCTCGTGAACAATTCACGAGGGGCGGTCGGTTTGTTATTTACTAAACGCCCGATTCAACAGAGCGTTCCGAACTATCCCCTAGCGGTTCCGCACCAGCAGCGGCAACCGCAGTCGCGCCGGCCGATTCACCGCACCGCCCCGCACCACGTGCGGCTGACGCGCACCGACCAGTCGGTCGAATTCCCGCGTCCCACCGAGCGGCTGCCCCAGTCGGCCCGCGTTGAAGTCATCCACCAGCTGCCGCACGGTCTGCTGCGCACAGGACTTGTTGGTACCGATGAACCCGTTCGGCCCGCGCTTGATCCAGCCGGTCACGTAGGCCCCCGGAACCACGGATCCACCCGCGGCCTCGAGCACCCGCCCGTCCAGGTTCGGAATGATCCCGCCGCGCTCGTCGAACGGCAGCCCCGGCAGCGGAACGCCGCGGTACCCGACAGAGGTGAGCACCAGCCCGGTCTCGAGCGTCTCGACCTCGCCGGTGGCCTGCGCCCGCAGCACGCCGTCGGCGTCCGCCACGAGCTCGTTGCGCGCCACCTCGACCCCGGTCACCCGGTCGACGCCGGTGATGGCCGTGGGCGCGGACAGGTACCGGAACACGATGCGCTTGCGCCCGCCCACCGGCCGATCGGCCAGTCCGCGCAGCAGTTTCAGCTTCTGTTCGACCTTCTGCGGCATGTCCGGGGTGATCTCCGGGATCTCGCCCTCGACCACGATGTCCACGTCCGCGCCGAGTAGTCCGACGAATTCCGGCACGGTGAACGCCGATTCGGCCGGGCCGCGGCGGCCGAGCACGACCACCTCTTCGATCTTGCTGCGCCGCAAAGCCGCCAGCGCCCGCGGGGCGACATCGGAGTCGGCCAGCAGCTCCGGATCGGTGGTCAGCAGTCGCGCCACATCCAGGGCGACGTTGCCGTTGCCGACGATGACGGCGCGCTGCTGCGACAGCTCGAAGTAGCGGCCGGCCTGATCGGGATGTCCGTTGTACCAGGCGACGAACTCGGTGGCCGAGACGCTGCCGGGCAGCCCCTCGCCGGGCACGCCGAGCTTGCGATCGCTGGACGCGCCCACCGCGTAGAGCACCGCGTGATGGTGCGCGATCAGATCGGAGTGCGAAACATGCTCGCCGACAGTCAGGTTCAGGTACGAACCGAAACCGGGCTGTGCGGAGATGACATCGAACAGCTCGGCGACCTTGCGAGTCTTGGTGTGGTCCGGCGCGACACCGAAGCGCGCCAAACCGTAAGGGGTGCTGAGCTTGTCGATGACCGTGACCTGAACTCCGGTCTGGGTCAACAGCTCATCGGCCGCGTACATGGCCGAGGGCCCCGAGCCGACGATCGCCACCCGCAGCGGTTCCCGCCCGGGCTTGACCTCCGCCGCCGGAATCGGCCGGGCCAGCAGGGGCCGCGGGCGTTCCTCGCGATAGAAGTCGCGATTGATCTCGATGAAGGGCAGCTGCTCATCGGTCAGCTTCTTCGAGGAGACGATCGCGTCCACCGGGCACGCGGTCGCGCACGCCCCGCAGTCCACGCACGCCTTGGGGTCCACGTACAGCATCTCCGCCGTCCGGAAATCCGGCTCATCGGGCGTGGGATGGATGCAGTTGACCGGGCAGGCGTAGACGCAGGAGGCGTCGCTGCAACAGGATTGGGTGACGACGTACGGCACTGTACGGTCCCTTGTCTACTCAGGCGGCCTTGCCGGAGCGGATGGGCTCCGAGCGGTAACGGGAGGCCGAGCCGGCGATTCCGAAGAGCTTCCACACGCGCTTGGCGACGGGGTTCATCAGGCCGATCTCGTGCGCGAGCGCGCGGACGTCGATGAAGTAGTCGCTGAAGGCCTGCTTGGAGTCCTTCGAGTCGTAGAACAGCTCCTTGCGCACCTTGTCCGGCACGTCGAACTCGTCGAAGAACGCCTTGGGCGGGGTCACGATGGACCGGCCCAGGATGAACATGACGATCGGCATGGCGATGGAGAGCACGAAGCGGCTCGGCAGGTTCTGCTCGGGCACGTGCTTCTTGAGGAACTCGTGCGCGAAGGAGATGTGGCGGGCTTCCTCGGCGACGTGAATCGCCATGACGCCGCGCATGATCGGGTGCACGTCCTCGCCGGAGCGCAGGATCTGCTTCTGGATGTGGTCGATCGGCTCCTCGCCGGCGAGCACGGCCATGAAGAACAGGTTCGGGAACATCACGGCGACGGGCACGGCGACCTGGCGGAACTGGCGCACGAGCGGGCCCATGCCGGGCACGTCGATGCCGATGCGATTCACCATCTCCTGGAACATCAGGGTGTGGTTGATCTCTTCGGACATCTCGTGGCTGCAGTACCGGAACTCCGGGTCACCGTTGGCGAGGCCGAAGGTGTGGTTGATCATGCCGCTGATCAGGATCGACTCGAACTGCAGGCCGACCTTGGCGACGTTGGCCTGCCGGTACTTGCCGACCGCGATCTTGTCTTCCTCGCTCAGGGCGAGGTACCACGGGTGGCGGCCGATCGGGTCCGCGGAAGCCGGCAGCACCCAGCGCTCGGGCTTGGCGTCGACGTCGAAGTCCGGGTTTTCCCAGTCGATGTCCTCGTACGGGTCGAAGCTCTTGTTGACCGAGCCCTCGGACAGCAGCAGAAGTTTCGCCGCGTATTCGATAGCCTCGGCAACTACGGGGTCGTCGACGTGAGTCGTAGTCGGGGACATCATCGTCACCTCTCCGGTTGGCGTTTATCTGTTTCTAATGGTTACACCAAACCGGAGTAGCGTCAACACGTGCTAGCAAGATGCTTGCACGAGTTTGTCCCATGAGCGGGCTCATTACGGGCAAACCGGCCGGTAACCAGCCGGTCGGCCCGTGGAAATGAAATGTTTCAGAGTGCGGCGACCCGGGTGATCCGCCGGAAGAAACCGGTGATCGGACCGTGTCCGTGCGCGCCCGAATCCTGGGCCAGGACCGCTTGGCGGGCAGCTATGGCAGCGCCGTCGGCGATCGTTCGCTCCGGGTCGGGAGCCACCACGATCGGGCGGGCCAGCCGGGTGGAGAGCACCTCGGCAACCTCGTGCGGGCGGGCCGCGCCGCCGACCACCAGCACCCTGTCGACATCGGCCATGGTGACATCGGCGATGCGCAGGCACTTGTAGACCAGGCGCAGGGACTGCTCGATGTGCTCGGTGCGCAGCGCGCCGGTGTCGTCGTCGCCCCGCACGCGCGAGATCACCGGCGCGTCCTTGCCGTGCCGCAGCCGCTCGGCCACCAGCCCGCCGAAGGCCCGGCCGCCGAAATCGGCCGAGTGCAGCGGCAATCCGACGATCGGATTGGCGGGCGCGCCCGCGCCGACCCGGACCAGGGTCACGTCCAGCCCCGAGCCGCCCAGGTCGTAGACGAGCGCCAGGCCCGGCATGAGCGGGCCGCGCTGGGCGCCCAGCCAGGTGGCCGCCGCGATCGGCTCGGCCATGAGCGCGACGTGTTCGAGCCCGAAACTGTCCAGCGCGGACCGCAGGTCGGCCACCAGGTTCTCGGAGTACCCGGCCGGGTGAGTGACGGTGATGCCCGTGTCGGGCCTGCCGTCCTGCCCCGCCGGCGCCTTCCCCAGCACCTCCTCGAGCACGCTGCCGACCACGGTGGCAACAAGATCCGCGGCCGAGAGCGCCCGGTGACCGACCCGCGCGACCGGTCCGCGCTGGGATAGATCGGCGAACTCGGTGATGACCCGCCCGTGTCGCGGAATACGGCCGACCCGGGCGGTTCCGGAACTGTCGAAAGTGAGAGTGGTGCGCCAGGTCGTGGGCGGCGCGGCCCGGCGGCCGGGTGTCTTCCTGCCCGCCCTGTCGGCGGCCGTCACGCAGACCGTATTGACCGTGCCGATACTCAAGCCCACACCGAACGCCATCACATCACCTCGATCGACGAGGTCGTGCACGCGGGGGCTCCGTCGTCAGCCGTCGTGACCCGACCCGGCATTCATGCAACCCCCTGAGCCGGATGCTTGCCAACCACCGGACACGGGGTTGTCCGCACGTGCACCCGCGAATGTCCGCACCCGCGCCCGCCAGCGCCGTAAGTGTCCGAATGACAACCGGACGTTCCGGTCGCGAAATGTTTGCCCGGGGCAAAATGCAGGCTATCCATACCGGCCGGGATGCTTGGACCCCTGTCAAACGGCAAGCGCCCCACCTCGAATGATCGAGATGAGGCGCTGCGTGAGCTGTGGGGGCCTCAGCGCTTCCAGAAGTCGCTGCCGAGGAACGCATCCCAGGCTTCGGGCGCGAACCACAGCTCGGGACCGCCGGGGTTCTTGGAATCACGGATGCCGACCGACTCATCGCCGTGATAGACCTCCACGCACTGTTTGCCCGTCTCGGACCGACTGGACTTGAACCACTTGCCGGCTGGCAGTTCGTTCATGCTCACAGCTCCTCAGGACTTCCAGAAATCACTGTCAAGGAACGCATCCCAGGCTTCGGGCGCAAACCACAACTCGGGACCACCGGGGCTCTTCGAATCACGCACGCCGACGGCACCCGCGCTGTGGTAGACCTCGACACAAGCCTGACCGGTTTCGGAGCGAGTTGACTTGTACCACTTGTTGACTGGCGGTTCGATCACGCCTCGTACTCCTTCGCTATCCGCAGAATGAACTCTGCCGTGGCGCTTTCGCCCAACGCTACATCTTCGAGCGCCGAGATCGCGGTGCGATAGTCCTGCACAACGTCGGTCCGGGCGTGATAGAGCGCGCCCACCTTTCCTTCGATGTAGACCACCGGCGGCTCCATCACCTTGCTGCTTTGCCGGGGGAACTCGAGCAGGGTGAACGACTGGTCGGTCAAGCCACGGTGAGGACCCGCAGCGAACGGAATCACACGGATGCTGATGTTGTCACGACACCCCAACTCGGCCAGGTGCCTCAATTGCGCAGCCATGACTGCGGGACTGCCCGGCTGGTGCCGCAAGACCGCTTCCGACATCAGAAAGTTCAGCCGAAACTCGTTGTCGGCCAGCTTCGCTTGACGGTGAATCGCCAGTTCGACACGACGTTCTACATCGACCTCGGACAACTCCGGCGCGCTGTTGATTCGAACAACCGAACGCCGATAGTCGCGTGTCTGGAGCAGACCGTGCACGAGAACGAGTTGGTGCGTGGTTACCCAACCGGCCGCCCGCTCGAGCCGAAGATAGCGCGGGAAGTTGGCGAGCAGCTGGTCGGTATAGGGCTGCCAGAACCCTCCGGAATTGCCTTGGCGTTGGGCATCTTTCTGCTCGAGCCTGACGTCACGCCAAAGCCTCAGCGCCTCGTCACGAGACTCGGGTTCCACGTTGTAGAACGCTAGAAGGCGCTCGAGATCAGCGGTGCTGAGCTTCGTGGGAAGACCGTTCTCCAATCGAATGATCGTTTGCCGAGATGTCTCGATGTGCACTGCCGCCGCGAGCGGACTCTTGCGGCAATCAGTCCGAATACCCCGGATGTACGTACCAAATGCAATGCGAGAAGCAGCCAAACCCACCATTTTGTAAGCCTCGCTATCTATTTGGATTGTCCACGATCGGGGTGCCCACCGTGGACAAGTCCACGATGGCAAGTGTTCAGCGTGGACACAACCAGTCTAATTGCGCAGTAATGCGCAGAAATACTGTTTCCGCGAGATAGTTGGCTTGCTCTGACAGACAGCACCATTCGGCACCGGCGCGCAGTGCCGAGTGGGCGTCACACCAAGATCCGACTACCAGGGGAACCGAAATGTCTTGGGATATCTGGATGCTCATAGCCCTCATCACATTGTGCGCCGCCGTCACGGTGTGGGGGTTCACCGGCGACCTGCTCGATCGCCGGCCGGGCGGTGATGCCACCGCTCTACGATTCGCCTCCGCGCAAGGCGGATACCTCGACCTCCGCACCACCGGGGGACCCATGGTCGCCCGGGGACACCGCAGCCGCCGTCGAGGTGCGCACCGGGCCCACCACCGTTCGCGGCGTGATCGGGGACGCGGATGACCGCCACCTATTCGCGCGTCAAGCACTGTCGGATGGTCGAATCCACGGGGTTGCAGACGCTCAACGGGTTCCGGATCGCGATGTGGGCTCATCGCAACTGTGTTGCGGGCGAAGGTGTCTCGGCCTGTTCGTGCAGTGCCAGGCAGCAGCTGCTCGACATCGCCCGCGCGGCGGGCTGGGTTCGGGCCGAGGACTTTCCGATGGAGGGCGAGTGATGACCAATCCGTATTTCCACGTTGGCTCGGGTGAGTACCCGACCCGGGACAAGAGCGCGGGTGGGCACGGAGAACCGTCGCCGTACGCCGCCTTCTCCGATCGCGATATCGAACGGCTCCTGGAAGCCCACGGGGCCGAATGTGAGCGGCAGGGGTGTGCGTTGCGCGCGCACCTGTGCAGGCTCAGGCGGCAGCGCGCCGGAGACACGGACGCATGAAAAACGCCCCCGCCTCGATGGTTTCGAGGCGGGGGCAGGTCGTACCAGCGACCGACTGTGTTACTTGGCGGGCGCGGACAGCAGCGACGAACTCAGCACCGAGACCAGGCTGTAGGCCACGTTGATGAGATCGGACGCGACGCCGTCCTGACCCATGATCATCTTGGCGAGCGGGCCGAGCAGCTTCACCGCGGTCTGCATGAGCGAGCCCATCGACTCGATATCCAGCACGTCGGTGGACTTCTCACCGGGCGTCTTGGCACCCGGATTGCTCTGCGCGCCAGGGCTTGCCGCACCCGGAACCGCCGCACCCGGAGCCGCGGCGTTCGGGATCGCCGCCCCGGGAGCCGCCACGTTCGGGATGAGCGGGTTCACCGCGGCCGGAGCAGCGATACCCGGCTTGATCGCGTCGGGATGCACCGGCGCGGGCGGGTTCGCCTTCAGCGGGGCCGCGATGGGACGCACCGCGGGAACCTGCTTGTCCGGAACCGGCAGCACCTTCTCGATCTGCGGCGCGGGAGCCGGTTCGGCCGGAGCCGCCTGCGGTGCGGCGGGTTCCGCCGGAGCCGCCTGCGGAGCCGCCGGAGCGACCGGACCCGGAACCGCCGCCTGCGGCGCCACCGACGCCTCGGGGGTGGCGCCCTGACCGGCCTTCGAATCCGCCCCGGGGGCCGGAACCGACTGCGGGTCAACCGTTCCCGACTCCTGGCTCGGAGCGGGTGCGGCCGGCTGTTCGGCCGGAGCCGCCTTGTCGGCCGGAGCCGGGGCGGCGGGCTGTTCGGCGGGCTTGTCGGCCGGAGCCGCGGGCTTGTCGGCCTGCGCGCCCGGCTTGTCCGCCTGCCCCGGGGCCTGCGGGTCCACCTTGCGCTCGTCCGCATTCGGCTGCGCCCCGGGCACCATTCCGAGCAGCTCGGACAGGCCCGGGATGTTCGGGAGTTCCGGCGGCACCCGCAGCGCGGGCTGCGCGGGCGGCGCGGCCGAATCACCCACGACCTGATCGGTCGCCGTCGCCGAAACCGGCATGTTCAGCAGGTACGACACCACACCGGTGGTGATGGTGACCGCGTGCCGCAGCTGACCTTCCGGGGACTCGAGCAGCGCCGCGTCCTCGAGATTGGCGCCATTGCCCATCTCCAGGAAGACATCCGGCACGGTGGTCAGCGCCGGACCGGCGATATCGGCACGCGTCTGCAGCCCCTGGTCCGCGCCGTTGTAGGCCGCGACCGGGAACCCGGCCTGCACGTAGGCGTCACGCATGGCCCGGCTGGCGGCCAGACCCGCACCCGACTGGACCTGGGTGACCTTGGCATCCGGCACCGGGAGCTGCGGCACGATGAGGTGGAAGCCGCGAGCGGTGGCGGGCGCGCTGTCGGCGTGGATGCTGATCGCCACATCCGCGCCGGACTGGTTGGCGGCCTTGGCGCGGTCGTCCACGCACCCGCCCCAGCCCGTGTCGTCGGGACGGCTCAGCACGACACGCGCGCCGAGACCCTCGAGTGAAGTACGCACCAGTTGCGCGACATTCCAGTTCACGGTGTGCTCCGGAATGCCGTTCACGGTGGTCATGCCGCTGGTTTGGCACTCCTTTGTGCCACCGCGACCGTCGTCGACCTGACGGGCGACGTCCTGATTGTGGTTGGGGCCCTGATGACCGGGATCCAGAAAAACGGTCTTCCCAGCCAGCCGCTGCGGCAGCTCGGGCGTAACGGGTGAACCCTGGGCGACGGCGGGCGCGAGCCCTGCCACCGTCGAGAATGCCGCGGCCGTGACGGCGGTGTAGAGACCGGCCTTGACCATGCTCGGCTTCATAACGGACGGCACTCCCGGGCGGGAGCGCCCCTCCCTTCCCACTAGTAACACCAAACCCAGCCATTCACTTTGGCAACGCCAGTCACCTACTAGCAAGCGTAGTAGTTAGCCCTTTTCCGCAGTTCTCCGTGATTTCCTCGAGAGATCCGCAGCACAGAAACCGATTCGGCAATCCCCAGAATCCGACCCCCGGCGCGTCGCGTGGCAGCCGCGGAATTGGGCTATTGACCAGGATTGGGGGTGGCCGGCGCGCCCGCTGCCACGGCGGACGGAGAACGACTGGAGGCCGGGCCCGTGCGAGTTAACGAGTGGGCGCGGGCCTACGAGCGAATGCCATGAATCGTGGGTGGCCGGATTTCGTGCCGTTCTGAACTGTCAATAATTCTGAATACTGTTGTATCACAATAGAATTGGGCTATTGCGGATGGCTATCGAGGAGTAGAATAGGGGTATGAATTCGGGAGGGGAATCCACCATCGCGCACCATGTTGAAGGACATGGCGTCGCAGTGGAGGGTCTGCTCGAATCACCCTTGTTTTCGTCGTCCGATGACGAGGTCATCGCGATGATGCAGAAGCTGGAGGCGGATTACCGCAAGCTCGAAGCGGTGAAGCAGCGTTTCGCTCTCGAATGCGCGGCGCGGGGATTGCCCGCGCGGGCCGGGATCAAGAGTCCGATCGTGTTCCTGCAGCAAACGCTGCGGCTCTCCCATTTCGAAGCCGCAGCTCGGGTACGGAACGCGGACCGGCTCTCGACCGTGTCCGAAGGCAGTTTCCAGCGGCCACCCGTGTTTCCCCACATCGCTGCCGCTCAGCGCGCGGGAGAGATCTCCGCCGAGCACGTGCAAGCGATCGTGAAGGTCCTGGACCGGATCCCCGCCAGTGTGGAAACGGAACTCAAGGAACTCGCCGAACGGACCTTGACCGATTTCGCGCGCACCGATGACCCCAAAGGTGTGACCGCCCTCGGTGTCCGGGTGTTGGCCTATGCCGACCCGGACGGGGTGTTGACCGCGGACAAGGACCGTCAGCGGATGCGTGGGATTGCCATCGGGCGCCAACGCGCGGACGGCATGTTCCCGATCACCGGTCTGCTCACTCCGGAGTTGGGTGCGGTGTTCATGCCCATGTTCGCCAAGTTCGCGCGCCCCGGCATGTGCAACCCCGACGACCCCGAGAGCCCGCACACCACCGCACAACTCGGGATCGACACCGAAACCGACGCCGACGACAGCGACTTGGATGCTGCCACCGTCGCCGCTCGGAACGTGTTGCGGGCCGCTGCCAAGCGTGATCACCGCAGCGAAGCGCAACGCAATCACGATGCGTTGCTGCGGTTCCTGCACCCCGACATGGGACCCACCAAACTCGGGTCCCACCGCGGGCTGCCGGTCTCGACCGTGGTCACCATGCGCCTGACCGACCTCGAGCAGCGCACCGGGCTCGCTACCACGAACACCGGTGGCACGCTCTCGATCACCGAAGCGATCACGTTGGCCGCGCGGTCCACCCCGTACCTGGTGATCGTGGATGCCAACGGCCGCCCCCTGCACCTCTCCCGCGGGCAACGCCTCGCATCAGTAGAGCAGCGCCTCGCACTCACCGCGGTCGAGCGCGGGTGCACCCGCCCCGGATGCGACGCCCCCGCCACCCGCTCCGCCGTGCACCACATCACGGAATGGGCCGAAGGCGGCGAAACCGACATCGAGAACCTGACATTCGCGTGCGATGCCTGCCACGCCCAGGTCAACTCTGGTCCGAACGGCTGGAAAACGATCGTCATGCCCGAAGATTCGGAGCATCCGGGCAAGACCGGGTGGATACCGCCACCCCATATCGACCCCGCTCGCAGACCACGCGTGAATTTCAGTCATCACCCGCGTGTGCGCGGTCCCTCTGGGATCCCGAGGATCCCGGCTCGGCGACTCTGCTAGAGCGCTGCCCTACAGCCGAAACCCAAACCCCAAGAGCCAAGAGACAAAGACCGGCATCGGTGTTCACTCCAGTGGCCGACGTAGCCCCGAACCCACACGCACCCTTCGCCTTCCAGCGGAGTTCGGGAGAACAAGCAAGAACAACGCGGCAATGCTGGTTACCTCGCCTGCCGTACCCGACTTCGGCTCCCCAGCTGGGAGCTGGTTCGCCCTTCCAGCCTGGCTGGATGGCCGTGGGAACCTTCTCGAGACCTACAGACAAAGATCCGTCATCGCTGAATGCTGGTACTGCCTCAGAGGGTGATTGTGGTGAGCGGTAATCGATTCGAGGCTTGCTCGTACCCCCACCGGTGGTCGATTCCGTTTGTCGGCCCGGTAGGGCTGGTACCGCCGTCGAGGCTCCGAACCGGTCCCCGCTGGTATTCCGTTATCCAGGCTGCTTTGCCCCGGGAGGGCCGGAACCGCAGCCGATCGCCCCACCGCACCCCGCTGGTTCTCGTTATCCAGGCTGCTCTCCCCAAGGAGGCTGGGACCGCAGCCCGACCCCCGACCGGTCCCCGCTGGTTCTCGTTGTCCAGGCTGCTCTCCCGGAGGAGGCTGGAACCGCAGCCCGACCCTCCCCACCGCACCCCGCTGGTTCTCGATATCCAGTCGTTCGCAAACCCACCCAATCTCCCAACGCTCCGATACCTCCAAACCCCACCCCACACCCCGAACACCAATTCGGACAACCTGCACCCCAAGCGTTTCAGCCCCCTCCAGTGGGGCAAATCTCAGTTCAGAAACCCCTGTCAGTGGGGACAGGCCGAAAGGCAAGCCATGCCACAAGACTTCGACTCGCGCTCACACCCCAGGTCCGAGATCCACGCGTTCATAGCCGAACTCGCAGCCGCGGGCATCCGCCCGACTCTGCATTCCCGCTCCGCAAGCGCGGGCACACGGCCTTCCATCACCGTGATCGGCTGGGGCATCGGCGGCTGCCGTGGTCTATTGCGCGGCTGCGGTCCCGGCTGCGAACTCGTGGTGACCACGAATGGGAATCTCGTCCTGATGTGCGAGCAACCCGAGCGCTCGCGTCTGCGGCGGGTCCGCCCGCGCTATGTGGATCTGTCCGACTACCAGGATCTGTCGCGCGTGCTGTCACGCGGCCGCGCGCTGCTGCTCCCCCGCCCCCAAGCCGCGTAAATCGGTTCCGCCGCTCTACACGGGCACGAACATCCGCTGAGCGAGTACCGATTAGTTTCGGGTCCGACACTCGTCGTCATCTCTGGACGCGCCGGCATCGGCGCGTGGAGCAGTCGATTCGGGCGATGACCCGGATGTGAGCGGAGGCGCGGTATGAGCGGGACCAAAGTGCTGGTGGCGGGAGCGAGTATCGCGGGGCCCGCGCTGGCCCACTGGCTGCGGCGGTGGGGAGCCGAGGTGACCGTGGTGGAACGGGCGCCCGAGTTGCGGCCCGGCGGGCAGGCGGTGGATGCGCGCGGGGTGACCAAGGATGTCATCGCGCTCATGGGTTTGGATGCGGCTGTGCGGGCCGCGCGCACCGAGACCGCAGGCGCGTACACGGTGGATGCGGATGGGAAGGTGCTCGAGACCTTCAGCGCCGAGGACGATGGCGGGGACGGCTATATCTCCGAGATCGAGATTCTGCGCGGGGATCTGTCGCGGGTGCTGTACGACGACACTCGCGATGGGGTCGAGTACATCTTCGGGGATCGGATCGCTGAACTCACTCAGGATTCCGATGGCGTAGATGTTGCCTTCGAGAGCGGTGATCGGCGGCGTTTCGATCTGGTCGTCGGGGCCGATGGGCTGCATTCGGCATTGCGCGCCATGGTCTTCGGCCCGCGCGAGAAATACATTCACCACCTCGGGCTCGTGCTGGCCTTCTTCAGCGTGCCCAATGAATTCGAGCTGGGCCGCTGGCTGCTGGACTTCCACGATGCCGGGCGCACGGCCGGGCTGCGGCCGGTGCCGGATGCGACGCAGGCGATGGCCATGTTCTCCTTCCCCGCGTCCGAGCTCGATGTCGATTTCCGCGATGTCGCGGCGCAGAAGCAGCTGCTGCGCGAGCGCATGGCCGATATGGGCTGGCTGACTCCGCGCATTCTCGCGCATCTGGAGAGCACTCCCGATTTCTATCTCGATCAGGTCGCCCAGGTGGTGATGGACAGCTGGTCGACCGGTCGCGTGGTGCTGCTCGGGGATGCGGCGTACAGCGCGTCGCCGATGTCCGGGCAGGGCACCGGACTCGCTCTGGTCGGCGCGTATCTGCTCGCCGGGGAACTGGCCGCGAATGACTGGGATCCCGCTGTCGCGTTCCCCGCGTACGAGCGGCGCATGCGCTCGTGGGTCGAGGCCAATCAGGAGATCGGGCGGCTGCACGTGCAGAGCCTGCAAGCTCCCGCGCTGGATGCCGATCCCGATGCGGTACCGGAATTCGACATGGAGTTGATCGAGCGCGCGATCAACGGTGTAGAACTGCCCGATTACGCCACCACGATCGCAAGGAGTGCGTCATGACTGTCCGCCGCCTGGATCACGCCGGGTTCATCGTCGACGATCTCGCGGCTGCTGTCGCGTTCTTCCTCGAATTGGGTCTGGAGCTCGAAGGGGAAGCGACGGTCGGCGGGCCGTGGGCAGACGAATTGCTCGGCTTGGACGGGGTCAGCGCGGATATCGCGGTCGTGCGCACGCCGGATGGCCAAGCGCGCGTGGAACTCTCGACGTTTCGCACGCCCGCGAATCGCCCCGGCTTCCCGCCGTCGCCGGTGAATACCCCGGGCATTCCGCGCCTGACGTTCTCGGTGGACGATGTGGATGATCTGCTGGTGCGCCTGCGCCCGCACGGGGCCGAACTCGTCGGCAAGGTGGCGCAGTACGAGGATCTGTACCGCTACGCGTACGTGTACGGTCCGGCTGGGGTGATCATCGGCCTGGTCGAGGAACTCCGCTGACTCGCCGCCGCAACCTGCGGCCTTACGCCGCACGATGATTGGAGACCGATGGGCTCGTTCGATGTGCCACTGGATGACGACCGCACACAGTTCGAGGCGTTCATCGAGGACTACCGCACTTCGATAGAACAGTCCCTCGACGGCCTCACCGAGGAACAGGCTCGAGCCCACCTGGTCCCTTCCGCGACAACGCTTCTCGGTCTCCTGAAACACGTGACCTGGATGCAACGCGTGTGGTTCGAGGAATGCGTGGCCGGCAATTCACGCAAGTCCCTCGGCCTGGTCCAATCCCCCGACGAGTCCTTCCACCTGACTCCCGAAGACACGATCGCCACCGTCACGGCCGCCCACCGCGCGGCCTGCGCGACGGCCCGGGCGACGGTGGCCGGCCTCCCCCTCGACAAGGTGGTCACCGGCCACCGCTCCGGCCCCCGAACCCTGCACTGGGTCTACCTCCAGGTCCTGCGCGAGCTGGCCCACCACACCGGCCACGCCGACATCCTCCGCGAACAGATCCTCGCCGACCCGGGCGCTCAGTAGGCCCGGTGATCGGCGCGGGCCTCGCTCAACGAACGGTGACGCGAACGAAGTCGGCGACGGGCTCGTCCAGCCCCTTGTTGAAGGTGGCGACGATCGTCCGGTCGCCCCGCACGGTCGGCGTCCAGTTGACCTTGAACCCGAGCGCTCCGACAGTCATGTGCGAGCCGAGGTCGATTCCGGTCCGGCTGTGATCAATCGGGCGACGCCTCCGCGCGTTTGCGGGCCAGGCTGTTCAGGCTGCTGCCGCCGATGTAGAGCATGAACGCTCCGGCGCCGAGCTTGATCCCGTCGAAGACGTCATTGCCCATCTTCGTCTTCGCCAGCCCGCCACCGTTCTTCGTGCCGGGATTGCATATCGCGCTCGGCTGGTCCGGTGACATGTCGTACTCGGAGAAGTCGAGTACGAAGATGTTCCAGTTGTGGCAGGTCACCGTCGAATCGAGCAGGCCGGCGACGCCCCAGAACACCAGACCGCACGCTAGGGCCGCCCAGACCGCGTAGAAGAACCAGTACCTGCGCAGCGTTCCGACGATGTTCTTCACCACGTACCCCCGTTCCCAGCCGGCCACGCTATCACCGTGATCACGGCTCACGGGACGAGCCTTCCGGGACCCCGGAACTACTCCGTGCCATGCGCGATCCCGAATCCGGGCGGCCCGTGCCGGTCGGTGTGCGCATTCATCACACGCCGGGATCCCCGTCGGCGAGGCGGCGGGCACGATCGTTGAGATACCGCTGCTCCGGGACGCTCGTCGCGAGTTGCGCTGCCCTGCGGTAGCTTTCGATCGCGGCGGCGCGGTCGCCCAGCATCTCCAGGAGGTGGGCGCGGACCGCGTGGGTGCGGTGGTGGCGGCGCATCGACGGGTTGTCGAGCAAGGGGGCGAGCAGGGCCAGACCGTGGGCGGGACCGCGCTCCATGCCCACCGCGACAGCGCGATTGAGCGTCACGAACGGGCCGGGGGCGACTCGATCCAGCATCGCGTAGAGGATGCTGATCTGCGGCCAGTCCGTGTCCTGCCAGGTCGGCGACTCGGCGTGGACCGCGGCGATCGCCGCCTGCAACTGGAACCGGCCGATGTGGCCGCGCGGCAGTACACGCTCCAGGATGGCGACGCCTTCCGCGATCAGGTCGCGGTCCCATCGGGATCGATCCTGGTCGGCGAGCGGCACGAGTTCGCCGGCCTCGGTCCGGGTCGCGGTGCGGGCGTCGGTGAGGAGCATGAGGGCCAGGGCGCCCGCGATCTCGTCGTGATCGGGTATCGCGCAGTGCAATTGGCGGGTGAGCCGCATCGCCTCCGCGGTCAGGCTCCAATCCACCAGCGCGCTACCGGTCGACCGCGTGTGGCCCTCGGTGAACAGGAGATGGCACACGTCGAGAACGGCCGCGATGCGCGCGGGCAGGTCCGCGCGGCTCGGCAGCTCGAACACCGCGCCCGCCGACCGCAGGGTCGAGCGGGCCCGGGTGAGTCGCTGGGTCATGGTGCGTGCGGGAACCAGGTAGGCCGCGGCGATTTCGGCGGTGCCCAAACCGCATACAGCGTGCAGGGTCAGGGCCACCTGCGACGGGCGGCTGAGGCTCGGGTGACAGCACAGCACGAGCATGCGCAGCGTGTCATCGCTGTCGCCGATCGGCGCCCGGTCCGCGGCGGGCGCGGTGTGCGCGTCCCGCGGCTGGGCGGCGGCCACGGCCTCCTCCCGCCCCGCTCGCGAGCGATCGGCTCGCACCCGGTCGATGAGCCGCCGCGATGCCACGGTGATCAGCCAGCCTCGCGGGTCCGTGGGAACCCCGTCGCGATCCCACTGCACCGTCGCCGCCTCGGCGGCTTCCTGGGCGGCGTCCTCGCAGTGCCCGAGGTCGCCGTGCCTGCGCAGCAGGGCGGCCAGGACATGCGGCGACTCGCGCCGCCACACGTCCCGCACCACCCCCTCGCTCACTGGTCGTCGCCGCCCGGCCACATCGCGGGCCGCAATTCGACGGTCTCGCCGGGACCCGCGAACTGCGCGGCAATCTCCTCCGCGCGGGCGTGGTTCTCGACGTCGATCAGGAACAACCCCGCCAGATGCTCCTTGGATTCGGAGTACGGCCCGTCGGTCGCCAGCGGCTTGCCGTCGCCCCACCGGTACAGCCGCGCCGATTCGGGCGCACCGAGCGCCTCCCCCGTCACCAGCTCGCCCTTCTCCTGCATCTCCCCCAACAGCTTCTCGAAATCGGAGTTGACCCGGTCCCGTTGCTCCTGTGACATCTCCCGGTACTCGGGCAGGTAGTCGCCGGTGGGATGCCCCCACGGCTGCGGGTTGGAGTGAATCAAGATGACGTACTTCATCACGGCTCCTTCGCGTCCACGGATGCGCCCGACCGACCCATCCTCACCTGAGACGTCGGAGCCGTGCCCACGATGTCGACATCGCGCCGGACGGAATTCCTGCCGGACCGGCCCGGCCGCACTGGCGTCGTGGTCGCTGTCGCGCTGCCGCAGAGCGGGAAGCACGTCGCGAGAGGTGGAAGAGGCGCATCATCCGACCCGGCAAAAATCCGCAGAAACCGTTGCGGTGCAGCAGGTTACGCCAATCAATCGCGGGAACAGCGCTACTCACCGCGTAGACAATTGGTCGTCCAGCCAGTCGAACATTCGCTGGTGGGTCAGGCGGAGGGCCATCGGCTGGCAGTGGAAGCTCGCACCCTCGGCGGCGGTGAACTTGCACAGGTGGGAGGGGCCGCCGGTGATCGTGGCGAGGCGTTGGGACTGGCCGGGCCAGAACTGTTCGTTCTCGGGGTCGGTGATGAACAGCGGGGTCGTGATGTGGGCTGCGTCGGTCGCGGTGAGCGTATAGCGGTGTACCTCGGTCAGCGTGTCGAAGTAGCTCGACTGCCGGTAGGGGCGAGCGCGGAACGTCCAGGTTCTGTTCGTTTGGCTGGACGCCTTCATCCCCCAGAACATGTAGCGGTCGAACCGGCGCTTCTTGCCGGCCTCGAAGGTCTCGAGCAGGCTGCCGGGGATGTTGCCGCGCCAGGACGAGGCCACGTCCACCACGCCCGGATCGGCGATCGCGGCTGCGAAGCGATGTTCCTTCGTCAACGCCTGCGCTATCCAGTAGCCGCCCTGACTCACGCCGTACAGCGCCAGGCGGTCGCCGTCCACGTCGGGACGTTCGAGGAGGAAGTCGACAACGGGAGTCAGCACGGCGTCCCAGTCCGGACGGAACCCGATCCCGTGCTCGAACAGCATCGACTGCTGGCCGGGACCGTCGAAGACGAGCACGTGATAGCCGCGGTCGAGCGCGGCCGCCGCGCCCGAGGCCCACAAACCGCTGATCGCGCCGTCGCTCCCGTTCACCATCACGAGGGTCGGGCACGGCGACGCGTCCGAGCCCGCACGGAAGAAATACCCCGGCATCGTCGTGCCCTCGTAGGGAATGGCAACGCGCTCAACGGGCCGGTCAACGGTGTCGACGAAGCGTTCCCAGTCGGCACGATGGGCGCGAAAAGTCTTCAGCAGCAACTCATCCGAACCCAGCGCACTGGCCGCGTCGATCGCCACCGCCGCGTAGGTCGCCGCGCGCAGATACGCCTGCGCCGCGCTTTCGGCATGCCCGCCGGCGGCCGCGGAATCGGCGATTTCGCGCAATCGAACGCCCAATTCGTTCCAGGCATGGAACCAGTGATCGTGGTCCTTGTCGGCCACCGACGCGATGGTGGCCATGACTTCCCCGGCGTCCGCCGCCCCGTACGCGCACCTCCCGAGAAGTATGCGAACGGTGTAATCGAAGTCGGCGTCGGAATAGAACCCACTGGAATACGCGGCATTGGTTCGCGCCGTGAGAATTGGCAACCAGGGCACAGATCCTCCTTCAACGCCCTGAATCCGATTCGCGCCAGAGATTCAAGGTTCCGGACAGCGTTCGACCATTCGACGATACGCGCCCCCATGACGGTCGAATAACACTCCTGCGGCCGGTATCGGCTGGGAGCCAAACGCGCCGACCGAGCCGCACCATACGCCGAGCCTGTCGGTGACGGGTGATTCGATGTATCCGGCAGCGCGGGAGGCGACTGCCTGGAACAGGATGGGAATCGATGGGGCACACGTCCGTACCGAATGAGGGCTCTTCGGAGAGGGCGGATCCTCTGAGGGACACTACATTCGGGGCCGCGTTCGACGCGGTGCGCCAGCAGTACTACCGGTGGACGTGGGCCGAGGATGAGGTCGGGGCGCTCATTGCCGCCGGGTGGAACCGGATCGGTGACGACGAACTGCGCTATACGTTCAACTCCGCGGAGGGCGACGAGATCGGCACCGACATCTTCGCCGCGGCGTACAAACGGTTCGAAGAATGGTTCGAGACGGCGATCCGGCTGGCGCCCGGGCAAGGTCGGTCCGCTGTCTGGGTGCGGCCGCGTCTGCTGATCACGCTGACATCGCACCACATCGGGCTGATCAAGCAGGCGAGCGAACCTCGATCCGAGAACGTCGACGTCGGCGAGCGGGAGCACGGACCAGAGGTGGCTTGCGAGTGCCATTGTCATTGTGAGGCACAGGGCCTCGACTACTGCAACGAGCTGTACGACTGCGGCGACTTCGACGAAGACGAGTGCGACTGCGCCGAAGAACACGACTGTGAAGCAGAAGAGTGCGACCACGAAGACTGCGATCCGCAGCGCTGCGGTGAGTGCCACTGCTGCGCCTGCTGGAAGAACTGCGGCTGCGACTTCTACAGCACCGAGGAATGCGGCTGCGGCTGCTACGAGTGCACCTGCGATTGCTACAGCGCGATCCTCAACTCACTCGTTCCAATCGGCGACGACGAACCCGTGACCGTGGCGGACCGATGGTCGGACTTCGTAGCGGGCCTGGCGCGGGCACTGACCCGACTCGGTAAGGGCGAGCGGATCGACCTGGCGGCCCACGGACACCGGTACGCGAGCTTTGCTGTTCGAAACCACGCGCTCGAATGCGCGATCGCCGGAAACCGCAGCGTGCCCGCGGAATACCACCTCGATGCCAACCAGCACGCCTGGTTGATCCGACGTGGTTGGTACGAGTTTCACGATCACGACCGGACCAGCAGCGTCTCCTTCGGCTCCGCCTACGACGAGTACGTCAATGCCGCGGAGTCCGCTGTCACCGTGTTGCGAGATTTCCTCGGGGTCGCCAAACCCTCTGATCTCGTCATCGAGACCACAAGCGCTTCGGACACACCAGACGGGCAGCTGCGACGCTGCCTGGAGATCACGCCGGCGACATCCCCGGTCTGAACAACCCTGACGACGGTGACCGACCGGGCTGCCCCACGCGATCAATGCTGCCGGACATGTTGTCCAGCAGCATGATTCACTGTTCTATCGCGGGCTTCCGGACGATTCAGCCGCTGACAATACGATCTCCGTCCACCCGGATCGCGCGGGTGTCCAGCGGCCGGGGAGCCGGGCCGCTCGCCACGCTCCCGTCGAGGTTGAACGTGCTGTTGTGGCAGGCGCAGCGGATCGTGGCGGACTTGACCTCGGTTACCTTGCAGCCCAGGTGCGTGCAGGTGGAGGAGAAACCCTGGAACGTGCCCGGGGTGGGCTGGGTTATCACCGTGTCACCGGCTATCAGGGCGCCGCCCACGGGGACGTCGGCGGCGCGGGCCAGCTCGGTGGGGGGCCTGCCCTTTTCCGCCTCGGTGTCGGGGGCCGCGGTGCCGGGATCGCCGTAGCCCGAGCAGGCGGCCACGGTCAGGGCCGTGGCGGCCGCACCGGTGGCGGCCAGGGCGGTGCGGCGGTCCATGCGAAGGCCGGACGCGGGGATGTGTTCGGTCATGGGGAACTCCTGGTTCGGGGCGGACCGGGCTGGGTCGCCACACTTGTTCGACGGGACAGCGGGGCCGGGGGTTCACTTCGAGGACGAAGTGCGCCCGGAGTCGGGGGCCGGTACGCCGGTGATCAGAGCGCGAAGCCCCGGTACCGGAAGAACCAGACGGCGGAGGTGAACCAGAGCCCGACGAAGCCGGTGAACAGCAGACCGCCCGCCACAGGAATCATCCAGCCGGGCAAGCCTTTCCGCGAGAGAAGCAGCATTTTCGCCACGAACACGCCGTAGACCGCGCACCCCAGGAGCGAGTGCACCAGCACCCGGTCGCTGTAGTCGGCGAATCCGAACGCGTACAGGCAGTGCACCGCGACGGGCAGGCTGATCAGCACCGCGAGCCGGCCCGACCACACGTGCCAGCGCGCGGCCCAGTTTCCCGGGCGCACCTTCGGCAGCAGGCCGTACATGGCCAGGGCGCTGATGTCCTGACCGGCCGCGAGCAGCACCACGGTGGTCGCGAGCCAGGATTTCACCGCGCCGGGGCTGGAGAATCCGGCCAGGCTCACCGCGTAGCCGCGCGGTTCGTGCACGGTGCCGTACACCCCGAGCAGCAGCGCCGTGGCCGCGCCGACGAGCACGATCAGAAGGATGATCAACGCGCCGCGCGGAATACTCCGCACGGGAGACGAAACAGACTGTGCCGGTTCAGAAGTCGGTGTCATTGCCCTGCACCTTTCGCGCGGTGGCGGGCAGTTCGGGAGCGGGGACGGTCGAACCGTCGGGTGCGCGGCGCACACCGGTCACGGTGCCGTCGGCCGCGCGGATCCAGCTGTCGCGACCCGCGTCGGTGCGCGAGATGTACAGTCCGGCCGGCGGTTTCACGGGCGCGGCGATGAAGTCGTAGTCGCGGCCGCCCAGGGTCAGCGTGCCACGCAGTGTCGCACCGATCAGCTCCGCTTCGACACGAGTTTCCTTGCCCGCCAAGCTGGTCCGCCCGTTCTCGGCGCTGCCGCGCAGCCAGGTCTCCACACTCACCCCGTCGCAGGCGTAGGCGACGGACTTGTCGCCGGACACGGTCACGGACAGGGTGATGGGCGTACCCGGGGTGGCGATCACCGCGATGTAATCGGCCTGCGCGGGAAAGACCGCCGTACTCGAGGCAACCACCGAGCTCGGGGCATCCGGTGACGCGGTCACCCCGGCGATGGTGGTCGAACTCGGGGCAGCCACCGTGCGCTCCGGCGCACGCCCGGTGACGGTATTCGTGATCAGCAGCCCGGCGCCGAGGGCGACGGCGGCGGCCAGGGTCATGATCGGGCCCACCCGTTTCATGGCGTTCTCCTCACCCGATGCGCATCACGCGCTGAGCGGAAGTCGGCGCAGCGAGCGCAGGGCGTAGTGCACGCGGGTCTTCACGGTGCCGACCGGCACGCCGAAATCGGCGGCCACGTCCTGATACGCCCGATCGCGCAGGATCACCTGCACCACCGCGTCCCGCTGGGCATCGGGCAGGTGGGCCAGCAGTTCGGCGACGAGCATGCCGTCGGCGAGTCCGTCGGCGAAGTCGGGCCCGGCGCTGCGGCCCTCCACGACGTCACCGAGTTCGTCCCAGTGGGTGTCGCCCGGCCGGGCGGCGCGCACCCGGGCGATATCGGTCAGAATATTGCGCTCGATGGTGAGCAGCCAGGTGCGCACGCTGCCGCGGTCGGGGTTGTAGCTGGCGCACGCTTTCCACGCGCGCAGCAGGGTTTCCTGAACCGCGTGCTCGGCCAGACCGGTATCACCCAGTCGACGCATGGCGCGCCAGTGCAGCAGCGCCTTGTCGGCGGTCAGAATGGCCGAGAGGCCGGAATCGGTGCACAGCCCGGCGCAGCGGGGGGCACAGGGGGCAGAGGTGCTGGTAGGAGCGCTGTCCGCGAGGGGTCGGAGTCTTCTCATGCCCTGAATATCGTTGCCGAGGCCACAAAGAGCATCGGTGATTCCTACCCAATTCAGACACGAACCGAACCATCGGAATGGATATGCCGAACACGCCACTAGGTGAAACGTTTTTGCTTCAAAAAGCTATTGCGCCATAGCTCCCGACGAAAGTCTCGTTAACACAATGAATTCCCCGAAATCACCCAAAACCGACCGTAATCTCTGATAAACCCCACCCGGGAGATTCGGGGATCGCCCAGACCGCACCCGCACCGGCGCGACGTGCGGTGCAGTGAGTTTTCGAGGGAGGAAACACCGTGCGTGCACGTGTGCTCATGACCGCGGGGGCCGTGGCTTCCGCGCTGACGATGACCATGTCCGGAACAGCGGCGGCGCAACCGGCCACCGAGATCCCGGCCGACGGCCTGTACCTGGTGAACGTCGACATCCAGCCCGGTACCTACATCACCGAGGGCACCCCCGACCCGGCGGTCGCCTGCTTCTGGAAACGGCTGTGGAAAGTGCAGACCGAGACCGACTACAACGATCCGAACTACTACATCATCGCCAGCGATTTCACCCGCGTGCGCAACCTGCGCATCGTGATCAAACCCAGCGACGTGGCCTTCCGCACCGACAGCTGCGGGGTCTGGCGGCTGGACCCCAACCCGCCGTCCACCGGCTCCTTCGGGTAACGACGGTTAGGGTGGCGGTCATGACGAGGCGCAAGATTCTCATTACCGGCGCGAGCTCCGGGCTGGGTGCGGGCATGGCCCGCGAATTCGCCCGGCGCGGGCGCGATCTGGCGCTGTGCGCGCGGCGGATCGAGAATCTCGAGGAACTGCGCGCCGAACTCCTGGCCGCCCACCCCGGCATCACGGTGGCCGTGCGGGCGCTGGACGTGGACGATCACGCCGCGATTCCCAAGGTCTTCGCCGAACTGCGCGAGGAACTCGGCGGCCTGGACCGGGTCATCGTCAACGCCGGCATCGGCAAGGGCGCGCGCATCGGCACCGGCCGCGCGGACGCCAATCTGGCCACCGCGACCACCAACTTCGTGAGCGCCCTGGCTCAGGCCGAGGCCGCCATGAGCGTGTTCCGCGAGCAGAACGCCGGGCACCTGGTGCTCATCTCCTCGATGAGCGCCGTGCGCGGACTGCCGGGCAAGAAGGCCGCGTACTCGGCGAGCAAAGCCGCGCTCACCGCACTGGGCGAGGGCCTGGCCATCGAACTGCGCGGCACGCCCCTGAAGGTGACCACCCTGCAGCCGGGTTACATCGCCACCGACATGGCCGACAAGGCCGGCGACACCAAGCTCCTCGCACCCCTGGACAAAGGGGTGAACTCCATGGTCACGGCCATCGAACGGGAGTCGGTGCGCACCTCGGTGCCCGAATGGCCGTGGCGCGTACTGGCTTCGGTCATCCCGCTGCTGCCGCGCGCGGTGATGGCGCGCATGTAGTTCGCAAGGGCGCCCGCGCGGCCCGCCAAAACCGCGCCGCGCCCTTCCCGGTACCGCGAACCGCCGCTAACATCGGCCCGATGGCGAAGTTCACGACCTGGGACGGCTTGCAGCTCAACTACCGCGTGTGGGAGGGCGAGGGCTCGACCGTCGTGCTGCAGCACGGCGTGGTCGCCGACACCAATGCGAATTGGATGAGCGTCGGCGTGGTCGCGGCCCTGCAGGCCGCGGGACATCGCGTGATCTCACTCGACGCCCGCGGGCACGGGCGCTCGGAGAAGCCGCACGACCCGGCGCGCTACTCGTGGCAGGCGATGGCCGACGACATGCGCGCGCTGTTCGACGAACTGGATCTGAACGAGGTCGCGCTGGTCGGCTATTCGATGGGCGGCATCATCTCGCTGCTGGTGACCCAGGCCGATGACCGGGTGCGCCGACTCGCGATCGGCGGCATCGGTTCCGGCGTCGTCGACTGCGGCGGCATCGACTGGCGGGCCATCGACCCCGACGAGATCGTGGCGGCCATGGCCGGGGACGGCTCCGATGCCGTCCCGCGCGCCAAGATGTTCCGCATGCTGGCCGATGCCCTGGGCGCGGACCGCGAAGCCATCGCCGCGCTGGTCGCCGGCCTGAACGAGGCCCCGATCAAGACCGTCGCCGACATCGCCGTGCCAACCCTGGTGCTGGCCGGCGACGCCGACCCGCTGGCCGCCGAACCCGAGCGCCTGGCCGCGGCCATCCCGGACGCGACCCTGGTCGTGCTGCCGGGTGATCACTTCGCCGCCACCATCGACCCGGGATTCGCGGGCGCGCTGGTCGAGTTCCTGGCCTGAGCGACACGCTGGGCTGTCACGCTGAGCCGCACCGCTTTTCACGGGTGCGGCGGCGAACTCCCGCCCGTGCCGGGTGTTACTCGGGCCAGCCGCGCCAGACCTCCTGCAGCACCGGGTCGGTGATGCCGCCCGGGCAGGCCAGGGCGGGCGCGTCCCAGCCCGCGAGTTTCGAGCCCGCGGCGTAGGCCGAGCGCAGGAACTCGAGGGCCGCCCCGGCCGGATCGTCGCTCGCCCGGGCCGCGTCGTAGGCGTAGTAGGCCGCGTGCGCCGAGCCCGAGGGCACCCAGCGGGCCGCGGCCGGGGACAGCGGGAAGTCGGTCAGCCCGGCCGGTTCGGGCGCGGTGTAGGAGTAGAAGGTGGGCTCGGGGACCTTGTCGTCGCCGAACCAGAACCCGGCGCTGATCTCCTCGCGCGAATACGCCTCGCGGGTCACCGGATCCACGCTCTCCCCCATCGCGACCTTGGTCTCGGAGAAACGCTGCACCGCGAGATCGAAGGTGTGCCAGAAGAGCTGGACCGGGCTGATCTTGCCCGAGTAGCCGGCACTGAACTCCTCGAGCACCCGCCCGACCTGGCTCAGCACGCGGAAGGCGCGCTGGGCGGCGATCGGGTCGTAGTGGTGATGCTCCTCGTCCTCGTCGAACGGCCTGCCGTGATCGGGCAGGTCGTACGGCGTGGGGTGCACGATGGTCACCTCGACGCCGAGATTGTCCAGCGCGCGCATGGTCTCGGTGTAGAAGCTGGCCACCGATTGTTCGCGCAGTTCGACCTCCTCCTGGATGCCGCGATCGGTGGAGATCCGCAGCACGTGGTCGAAGAAGTCGAACTCGCAGGTGAAGACCGGGCCGTCGGTGGCGGTGCCCAGCGGCACGGTGGTCCAGCCGCGGGCGGTGAGCCGGAAGGTCATATGCCACCAGTGATTGCGGCGGATTCCCTTGGCCAGCGCCACCTTCCCGACGATCTGGGTGAACCGGTGCAGTGTCTCCTTGGTCGGCCGCCACGCGTCCAGGGGCAGCGCGGGCAGCACCTCCCGGGCGGTACCCGTGCCATTTCCCGAGGAGGATTCAGACATTGCCCTACCCACTTTCGTTCGAGACGTCGGTGTTCGGAGGAGGTGCCGCCGTACGGAACGAGTTACCGTTCGCACTGCATAGTAATCAGCTATTTCGAAGCAATTGCTCGAACGGCACGGGATCGGCGTACGGGTCGGGCCTGACCCCGTGCGGGCGCCGCGCGACCAGATCCGTGAATTCACCTGCCGCCCGGAGAATTCGATCACCCAGTCCGGCACTCGCGCCGGAATCGACTCCGCCCGTGCCCCAATCCTCGGACGCGGCGTAGACCGAGGTCGGCACCACAACCGCCCGCAGGTAGGCGAACAACGGCCGCACCGCGTGGTCGAGCGCGAGCGAATGCCGGGCCGTGCCGCCGGTGGCGGCGATCAGCGTCGGCTTGCCCACCAGCGAATCCGGTTCCAGCACATCGAAGAAGGTTTTGAACAGGCCGCTGTAGGAGGCGGTGAAGATGGGCGTGACAGCGATCAGGCCGTCCGCGCTCACGACCTTGTCGATGGCCTCGCGCAGCGGGCCGGCCGCGAACCCGGTGAGCAGGTTGTCGGCCAGTCCGTGTGCGACATCGCGCAGTTCGATCACGTCGAACTCGACGGGTTCCGGCGCCAGCCCAGCCTTGGTCGCGGCCATCAGGCGATCGGCCAGCAATCTGGTCGACGACGGCTGCGACAGTCCGGCCGATACGACGGCTATGCGGGTCATGCGGTCACCTCGCTGTCCTGTGGCACGGTGGCGTCCTCGGTCCGCTCGGCGGCCTGGGCCGCGGCGTCGCGGGCGGCGACCAGCGCGGCGTGGGTCGGACCCTCCGGCACGTGGGCCGGGCGCAGGGCCGCGAATTCCTTGCGCAGCACCGGAACCACCTCTTCGCCCAGCAGATCGAGCTGCTCGAGCACGGTCTTCAGGGGCAGGCCCGCGTGATCCATCAGGAACAGCTGGCGCTGGTAGTCGCCGAAGCTCTCGCGGAAGCTCAGGGTCTTCTCGATGACCTGCTGCGGGCTGCCCACGGTGAGCGGGGTCTGCTCGGTGAAGTCCTCGAGCGAGGGCCCGTGCCCGTACACCGGCGCGTTGTCGAAGTAGGGCCGGAACTCGTTCACCGCGTCCTGGGAGTTCTTGCGCATGAACACCTGTCCGCCCAGACCCACCACGGCCTGATCGGCGGCGCCGTGACCGTAGTGCTCGTACCGGCGGCGGTACAGCTCGATGAGGCGCTTGAAGTGCTCCTTGGGCCAGAAGATGTTGTTGGCGAAGAAGCCGTCGCCGTAGTACGCGGCCTGTTCGGCGATCTCCGGGCTGCGGATCGAACCGTGCCACACGAACGGCGCGACGTCGTCCAGCGGGCGCGGGGTGGAGGTGAAGCCCTGCAGCGGGGTGCGGAACTTGCCTTCCCAGTCGACCACGTCCTCCCGCCACAGCCGATGCAGCAGGTGGTAGTTCTCGATGGCCAGCGCGATGCCGTCGCGGATGTCCTTGCCGAACCAGGGGTAGACCGGTCCGGTGTTGCCGCGCCCGAGCATCAGGTCCACCCGGCCGTCGGCCAGGTGCTGCAGCATGGCGAAGTCCTCGGCGATCTTCACCGGGTCGTTGGTGGTGATCAGCGTCGTGGAGGTGGACAGGATGATGCGCTCGGTCTGCGCCGCGATGTAGCCGAGCATGGTGGTCGGCGAGGACGGCACGAAGGGCGGGTTGTGGTGCTCACCGGTGGCGAAGACGTCGAGACCGACTTCCTCGGCCTTGCGCGCGATGGCGACCATGGCCTTGATGCGCTCGGCCTCGCTGGGCGTCCGGCCGGTGGTCGGGTCCATGGTCACATCGCCGACGGTGAAGATTCCGAACTGCACGGGGGCCTCCTCGGGCTCGCTTCCACTTTTGGTGGATATGTCAACCAGCTGAACACGAGCTTATACCGCACTATTCCACCGCTGTGACCCGAAACACACTGATGGTGGTGGTAGTCACACGCAACCTACCTGCGACAACAATGAAAGTCGCAGTAGTGCAAGATCTTTCAAAGTATCCTGAACATTCCCCGCGCAACGCCGGAGATTAACCGCAGAGCATGGACAGGGGGTAGATCCGCATGGCGGACAACACCGTCGGCACGGCGTACGCCGTTGTCGTGACCGCGGTCACCGACCCGCACCAGGTGGAGGGCCTGGAGTGGGAGCGGGCCGTGGAGTTATTGCCGAGCCTGGACTCCTCTGCCATGCAGAGCTGGGTTCGCGCGCAGGAAGCCGAGGGGGCCGCAGCGGCCAAGGGTGACGAGACGCGCCGCGGGGTGGTGATCCCGGGGCCGCAGCGCCGGGTGGAGCCCCGCCATCCCTATCGCGAGGTGTGTGTACCGCCCGCCGAATATCAGTTGTTCAGTGCCGCCGTACGCATTCGGCCCTCGCAGGCGGCCGACACCGCCCGAGCGGAGGATGATTCACGACCCCTGAGACTGTTCCCCCGGCGGTGACGTGACGGCGCGGGGTGGACGCGCCGGACAACACGAATCCCCCGGAGCGGCGAGGCTGCTCCGGGGGATCACCCGGTAGGTACGGGACAGGCGGGAGCGCGAGGGCGGGTTTCAGGGGGTCACGATGGCGAAATTGGGATCCGGCTCATCGAACAGCGCGGTGAGCTTCAGGAAGCTCTGCGCGTCGCCCTCTACCTGCAGCGCACCGGATTTCAGCGCCTCCTGGATGTCCTGGCCGGCCAGCAGCACACCGATCAGGGTCGCCCGGGTCAGGGTGAAGGTCACCTCGGGGTCCGGCAGCCCGCCGCCCTCGGGCAGGTCGTAGTGGATCAGGACGCCGTTGCGCAGCTCGAGCCGGTGGGTGCGCTCGAGATCGGTGAAATGCCAGTCGCTGATCGCCTTTTCGTTCCACGCCTTGACCCCGTCGAGGCGCAGCGACAGGGCGTCGAAGACCTGCTCGACGCTGAGCGCGGCGAGCATGGTCGGCGAGCTGGTCGCTGTCGGCGTGCCGACATTGCCGTTGCGCAGCTCATAGGCCGCCATCAGGTACACGTTGCGCCAGGTGGCATTCTCCGAGCCGAAGCCGAGCTGCTCGAATGTACTGGCCTGCAACGCTTTCGCGGCCTCGTTCGAGGGATCGGCGAAGATGACGTAGTTGAGCACCTGCGCGACCCAGCGGTAGTCGTTCTGGTCGTAGGCGGCCTCCGCCTTGGCCACCACGGCTTCGGGGCCGCCCATGAAATCGACCATGCGCACCGCCTGCTCGACCGGCGGGTGCTCCCACAGGTGCGCCGGATTGCCGTCGTACCAGCCCATGTAGCGCTGGTAGATGGCCTTGACGTTGTGGCTCACCGAGCCGTAGTAGCCGTGGGTGCTGTAGTTGCCCGCGACAGCCGGCGGCAGCTCGATCATTTCGGCGATCTCGCTGCCGACATACCCCTGGTTCAGCCGCCGCAGCGTCTGATCGTGCAGGTAGGCGTACAGATCTCGCTGGATCGACATGTACTCCACCAGCCGATCGGTGCCCCAGGTCGGCCAGTGGTGCGAGGCGAACACGACATCGGAGTCGCGGCCGAACATGTTGATCGACTCGGTCAGATACTGCGACCACACGTGCGGATCGCGGACCAGCGCACCGCGCAGGGTGAGCAGGTTGTGCAGGGTGTGGGTGGCGTTCTCGGCCATGCACAGTGCCCGATGATCCGGGAAGTAGAAGTTCATCTCCGAGGGGGCCTCGGTGCCCGGGGTGATCTGGAAGATGATCCGCACCCCGTCGACCGTCTCCTCCTGACCCGTATGCGTCACATCGAGATTCGGGTCGATCAGGGTGACGGTGCCGATCGAGGCGGTCTGCCCCAGTCCGGATCCCACCTGCCCCTTCGGCCCGCGCGGCAGCACCGCGCCGTACATGTAGGCCGCGCGCCGTGCCATCGCCGTTCCCGCGTACACGTTCTCGGCTACCGCGTGCTCGAGAAATCCCGACGGGGCGATCACCGGCACCTTGCGTTCGGCGACCTCGTCGACGCCGATGACGCCGAGCGCGCCGCCGAAGTGATCGACGTGCGAATGTGTGAAAATCAGCCCGGTCACCGGCTTGTCGCCACGATGCTGCCGATAGAGCGCGAGCCCGGCCGCCGCCGTCTCGGCGGAGACCAGCGGATCGATCACGATCACGCCGGTGTCGCCCTCGACGATCGTCATCTGCGAAAGGTCCAGGCCGCGAACCTGATAGATGCCCGGGGTCACCTCGTACAGGCCCTGCCGGATATTGAGCCCGGACTGCCGCCACAGGCTCGGATGCACCGAGGACGGGCAGGATCCGGCCAGAAAGCCGTAGGAGTCGTTGTCCCACACCACTTTTCCATCGGCATCGTGCACGATGCCCGGTTCCAGCGCCGCGATGAAACCGCGGTCCGCGTCCTGTTGGTCACTGGGATCGGCCAGTCCGGGATCCAGGGATGCCCGCGTGTTCTGATCGACGATGAACGGGCTGGGATCGGAAATCGCGCTGCTCACTGCTTGCCTCCTGTGGGGTGACACGTACGGCGTGCTGTGCTGACCGGTGCGGTTGCTCGGGCGGATGGGTCAGGGCGTGACGATGGCGAAATCGGGATCCGGTTTCTCGATGAAGCTCTTGAATTCGACCAGGACCGCGGCATTGCCGTCGATCGTGACGTCCCCCGCCGCGACCGCGGCCTTCATGTCCCCGCCCGCCATCATGTTCTGGATGAAGCCGCCGCGGGTGAGGGTCACGGTCGCGTCCGGGGCCGGCAGACCGTCGTCCGGCCGGCGTTCGTAGTGCACGAGTACGCCGTTGCGCAGTTCGGCGCGGCGCACCGCGTCCCGCTGATCGCTGAACTTCCAGTCGGTCACGATGCGCGCGTCCCACGCCTTCGGCCCGTTGATGAACAGCGAGATGGCGTCGAACGCCTGCTCCACGGTGAGCGCGGCCAGCAGGCCCTTGGAGTTCGCGGCGGTGGGCGTGCCGAAGGAGCCGTTGCGCAGCTCGTACGCGCCGGAGAGATAGAAGTTGCGCCACGGGGCGTTCTCCGCGCCGTAGCCGAGCTGCTCGTACACGCTCGCCTGGAGGTCCTTGGCCTTCCGGTTGTCCGGGTCGGCGAAGATCACGTAGTTCGCCAGCGTCGCGGCCCACCGGAAATCGGCTGCGTCATACGCCTTCTGAGCCTTCTTCAGGGTCTCGTTCGCCCCGCCCATGGCATCGACGTGCCGCTGCGCGCCCTCGACCGGCGGGTGCTCCCACAGGTGCGCCGGATTGCCGTCGAACCAGCCCATGTAGCGCTGATAGATGGCCTTCACGTTGTGGCTGACCGAACCGTAGTACCCGTGGGTGTACCAGACCTTCTCGATGTTCGGCGGTACGCGCATGATCTCGGCGATCTCGCTGCCGACATAGCCCTGATTGAGCATGCGCAGGGTCTGATCGTTGAGGTAGCCGTACAGATCCCGTTGCAGCGACATGTATTCCACGATCCTGTCGGTGCCCCAGATCGGCCAGTGATGCGAGGAGAAGACGATATCGGACTGCCGCGCATAGAGATTGATGGATTCGGTGAGGTACTTGGACCACACGTGCGGATCGCGCACCAGGGCACCCCGCAGGGTCAGGATGTTGTGCAGGGTATGGGTCGCGTTCTCCGCCATACAGAGGTAGCGGCGGTCGGGGAAGTAGAGGTTCATCTCCGAGGGCGCTTCGGTGCCCGGGGTCAACTGGAACACCATGCGCACCCCGTCGATCACCTGTTCCTGCCCGGTGGCGGTGATATCGATGGTCGGATCGATGAGGCTCACGGTGCCGACCGAGGTGGTCTGCCCCAGACCCGCGCCGATCTGACCCTTCTCCCCGCGCGGCAGGGCGGCGCCGTACATGTAGGCCGCGCGCCGCGACATCGCGGTGCCCGCGTAGATGTTCTCCGCCACAGCGTGTTCCAGCAGGCCGGCCGGAGCGATGACCGGGCAGCGTCCGGCCTCGACGTCCTCGCGGGTGGTGACCCCGAGCGACCCGCCGAAGTGATCGACGTGCGAATGGGTGTAGATGAGCCCGGTGACCGGCTTGTCGCCGCGGTGCTGCCGATAGAGCGCGAGCCCGGCGGCGGCGGTCTCGGTGGAGATGAGCGGATCGATGACGACGATTCCGGTGTCGCCCTCGATGATCGTCATGTTCGACAGGTCCAGTCCGCGGATCTGGAAGAAGCCGGGCGCGACCTCGTACAGGCCCTGTTTCACGGTGAGCTGGGACTGCCGCCACAGGCTCGGATTGGCCGAGGACGGGCAGGTGCCCCGCAGGAATCCGTAGGAATCGGTGTCCCAGATGACCCTGCCCTGCGCGTCCTTGATCACGCCGGGTTGCAGGGCCTGCACGAAGCCGCGGTCGGCGTCGGCGAAGTCGGTGGTGTCCGAGAACGGCATGGTCTCGGTGACCCTGCGGTTGGCCGCGGCGATGGCGTCGGTCGGGTCGGTCCGGGTGGTGGACGGGTTCACCTCGTCGTCGGAGCCGCAGCCGGTCAGCGCGCCGCCGGCGCCCACCGCGGCCAGTGCCGCCGCGCCGACGCCGAGCATGCCGCGCCGCGAGACTCGGCCCCGCCGCTGTTCCGGACCACGATTGACCTGACCACCGTCGACCACTTCGGTCTCCTCTTCGGCTCGTACGAACACCCGCACACGGTCACACGCCCAGCCAAGCAGCTAGTTGCGGAGTATTCGCTGATATCTCGATAACGATTGACGCGCGGTGCCGAATGCCGCATAGAGCGGGCAATATCGGATCTTCAACCATCCAGACGGAACAGTCCAGAAGTTAGCCGCTGTGGCTACCCTACCCACTATTGCAGTTTAACTGCAATAGTGGTGGCGAAATCCACCACCGCCCCCGTCATCGATATCGGGTGGCTCTGTGATCGGATGCAGGCATGAGCGAAGGCACGGCCGCGCGGCGGCGGCGCAATCCCGAACAGACCCGCGCGGCGATCGTGGAGGCCCTGCTCGCCGCGGTCAAGGACGGCACCTTCGCCCCGACCTCCAAGGACATCGCCGAGCGCGCGGGCGTCTCCGAGCGCAGCATCTTCGTGCACTTCCCCGGCCGCAACGACCTGCGCCTGGCCGCGGTCGAGACCCAGTCCGAATACGTCGAGTCGCTCATCGCGACCCCGGATCCGGGCCTGCCGCTGGAGCGGCGGATCGAGGCCGTCCTCGAGCGCGCCGAACTGATCTTCGCCGCCCAGCGCAATCCGCGCCTGCTGGGATTGCTGGAGTCACAGACGATCCCGGAGCTCGACGCGCGAATGCGACTGACCGACAGTCGCATTCGCGACGCGCTGGGACTCGTGTTCGAGCCCGAACTGACCCGCGACGGCGCACGCGACGAGGAACTGCTGGACCTGGTCGAAGCGACGGTGGGCTGGGCGTACCGGCATCAATTGATCGAGCGGCGCGGGCTCACGCAGCGCAGCGCGTCCCGGGCCGTCGATCGGGCGCTGCGAGCACTGTTCTCCGCCAACGGTTCCCGGCGGGGATGACGGCGCTGATCGTGCGTGCCCGGGCCCGCACGATCAGCCAGGCGCGAGCACTCAGAGCGCGACCCCGATGTACTTGACTTCGAGATACTCGTCGAGACCCGCGCTGCCGCCCTCACGGCCCAGACCCGAAGCCTTCACCCCGCCGAACGGCGCGGCCACCTCGGAGATGATTCCGGTGTTCACCCCGCACATACCGGTCTGCAATCCTTCGGCGAATCGCATCGTCTCGCCCAGGTTCTCGCCGTAGACGTACCCGACCAGACCTGCCTCGGAGTCGTTGGCCGCGGCCAGCGCCTGCTCGGTGTCGGCGAAGGTGCGGATCGGCGCGATCGGCCCGAAGATCTCCTCGCGCCACACCCGCGATTCCGGATCGACGCCGGTCAGCACCGCCGGGGCCACGAAGTAGCCGGGGCCCGAGCCGATCTCGGCGCAGGTCCGCACCTGCGCGCCGCGTTCGGCCGCATCGCGCACCAGCCCTTCGACCCGGTCCACGGCGGCGCTGTCGATCAGTGGCCCGACCCGGGTGCTCGGCGCGAGACCGTCGCCGACCGGCAGCCGGGACAGCTCCGCGGCGAGGCGATCGCCGAAGTCGGCGGCCAGGGATTCGTGCACCAGAAAACGATTCGCCGACACGCACGCCTGGCCGGTGTTCCGCATCTTCGCCAGCACCGCACCCGCGACCGCCTTGTCCAGATCAGCGGATTCCAGGACCACGAAGGGCGCGTTGCCGCCGAGCTCCATGGAGGTGCGCAGCACCCGCCGCGACGCCTGGGCGAGCAGCAGCCGCCCGACCACGGTGGATCCGGTGAAGGTCAGCTTGCGCAGGCGCGGGTCGGTGATGATGGGCGTGGACACCTCGGCGGCGTTGGAGGTCGTCACGCAGTTCACCACCCCGGCCGGGAGTCCGGCGTCCGCGAGCACGCGCATGAATTCCAGTGCGGTGAGCGGGGTCTGGGGCGCGGGCTTGAGTACGACGGTGCACCCGGCCGCCAGCGCCGGCGCGATCTTGCGGGTCGCCATGGCCAGCGGGAAGTTCCACGGGGTGATGGCGTACACCGGGCCGACCGGCTGGCGGGTCACCACGATGCGCTGATCACCGGCCGGGGCGCGGAAGTAGTCGCCGCCCCCGCGCACACCCTCCTCGGCGAACCAGCGCAGGAATTCCGCGCCGTACGCCACCTCACCGCGCGCCTCGGCGTACGGCTTGCCCATCTCCAGGGTGATGAGGGTGGCGATGCGATCGGCACGCTCGTGCAGCAGGTCGAAGGCTCGCATGAGCAGATCGGCGCGGGCGCGCGGATGCGTTGCCGCCCAGGATTCCTGGGCAGCCACCGCCGCGTTGAGGGCGGCCATGCCGGTGCCGGCGTCGGCATCGGCCACCGCGGCGATCATCTCGCCGGTGGCCGGATTCTCCACCGGCTGCAGCGTCGGGTCATCGGTCCAGTGACCACCGATGAAGTGACCGACGGGCAGGTCGGTGAGGGCATCGCCGATGCCCCGCGGGACGGTCGCGGTCGTCATCGAATCTCCTTGTCGCCGTGGTCGAAGACAATAACCCCTCGCACGGCCGCGCCGTCGGCGAGCAGGTTCATGGCCTCGTTGATCTGGGTCGGAGCGATGCGCGCGGGGATCGGCTTCTCGCCCGGCAGCAGCCCCGCCCGCGAGATGTGTTCGTAGCGCGCGACGTCCCGGGATGGCACCGCCGAACCGAGACAGCTGCCCACGACGGTGCGGCCCGCGCAGTCCGGCCGGGCGTAGGCAGTGTGCTCGAGGCGGCGGGCGCCGGCGACCCGACGGTGCCGGTGGCGCCGCCGGGAGCCGTTGCCGCGTGGGCGGTTTCGTGTCAGATTTCGACCATCTGGTGGTCGCCGACGAGGCCGCCCAGGCGGCGCAGATGATCGCTGGAGTCACCGAGCGAATGCTCGATGGCGGTGAGCCGGGCCGTGTAGTGCCCGACCGGATACTCCGCGGTCATGCCGATGCCGCCGTGCAGCTGAATCGATTCCTGGCCGATGTGCCGGGCCGAACGGCCCACCCGGAGCTTGGCGCGCGAGGCCACCACCGGATCGGCGACGCCGTCCGCCAGCGACATGGAGGCGTACATGCTCATGCCGCGCGCCAGTTCCAGCGAGACGTACATGTCCGCGGCCCGCTGGGTCAGGGTCTGGAACGAGCGCAGCGGGACCCCGAACTGCTTGCGAGTCTTCAGGTATTCCGCGGTGAGCCGCAGCGACTCCTCCATCGCCCCGATCGCCTCGGCGCACAGCGCGGCCTGCGCGTGCGCGAGGGCGGAATCGATGACATCGGTGACATCGGCGGCCGCGCCGAGCGATTCGGCGCGCACACCGTCGAACTCGATGTCCGCGCCGCGCTGCCCGTCGTGGGTGCGGTACGGGGCGCGCCGCACGCCCGTGCCGGCCGGGTCGACCAGGAACAGGGCGGTGCCGCCGCCCTCGGGCAGGGCCGCGCTCACGATCAGCAGTTCGGCGCAATCACCGTGCGGCACGGTGCTCTTGCGCCCGGTGAGAACCCAGTTCTCCCCGTCGGCGACCACCCGGGTGGCGATCTCGTGCGACGGCCAGCGCACGCCCGGCTCGTTGTGCGCGAACGCCGCGCGCACAGCGCCGTCGGCGATCTTGGGCAGCAATTCCTTGCGCTGGGCGTCCGCGCCCACGTGCGCGATGAGCCCGCCGGGCAACAGGGCGCAGTCGAGCAGGGGTTCGGGGGCCAGGCGACGTCCGATCTCGGTGAAGACCAGCATCGCCTCCAGCGGGCCCGCGCCCATGCCGCCGTCCTCCTCCGCGAAAGTCAGCCCCAGCAGGCCGATCTCGGCGAAGGTGCGCCACAGCTGCGGGTCCCAGCCGAGTTCGGTGCCGATGACCTCGGTGCGCCGTTCGGGGGTGTAACCGCGGGCCAGCACGTCGCGCACGGTGTCGCGCAGCATTTCCTGTTCAGTGGTGAGATCGAAATCCATGGCGCTGCCTCACAATCCGAGAATGGTCGAGGCGATGATGGTGCGCTGCACCTCGTTCGAGCCTCCGTAGATCGATGTCTTGCGGTAGTTCAGGTAGGTGGCGGTGCTGCGGCGCGCCCAGTCCGGGGTGTCGCCCTCACGGGGCAGGGAATCGGGACCGGCGATGTCGACCAGCAGTTCGGTGACGGCCTGCTGGAGTTCGGTGCCGCGCAGTTTGAGGATCGAGGAGACCGGGTTCGGCTTGCCGTCGGCCGAGCCCGAGGCCACTCGCAGCTGCACCAATTCCAGTGCCAGCAGCTCGTTCTCGAGTTCGGCGATGCGGGTCGCGAAGATCGGATCGTCCAGCATGGTGCCGGCGCCGAGCCGGGTCTGGCGTGCGTGCTCCTTGGCCAGCCACAGCCGGACCTTGTTCTGGCCGACGGCCGCGATGCCGGTGCGCTCGTTGCCGAGCAGGAACTTGGCGTAGGTCCAGCCCTGATTCTCCGCGCCCACCAGGTTTTCCACCGGTACGCGCACGTCTTCGAGGAAGACCTCGTTGACCTCGTGGCAGCCATCGATGAGCTCGATCGGCCGCACGGTGACGCCCGGGGAGTCGAGCGGGAACAGCAGCATGGAGATGCCGGCCTGCTTCTTGGGCGCGCCCGGATCGGTGCGCACCAGGCAGAAGATCCAGTCCGCGGACTGGGCGGCCGTGGTCCAGGTCTTCTGGCCGTTGACCACGTAGTGGTCGCCGTCACGCACGGCGGTGGTGCGCAGCGAGGCCAGGTCGGAACCGGCCTCGGGCTCGGAAAAGCCCTGGCACCACCAGATGTCGAGATTGGCGGTGGCGGGCAGGAAGCGCTGCTTGAGTTCCTCCGAGCCGAAGTGCGCGATGACCGGGCCGATCATGTTGGCGTTGAAGGTCAGCGGCTCGGGGACCGAGGCGAGCTGCAACTCGTCGTGCCAGATGTGGCGCTGCACGGGCGACCAGTCGCGGCCGCCCCAGGCCACCGGCCAGTTCGGCACGGCCAATCCGTGCTGGTTCAGGATGCGCTGGGTGGTGACGATGTCGTCCTTGCTCAGCTCCTGCCCGTGCCGATTCCGGTTCCGGATATCGGCCGGGATTTCGCTCCGGAAGAACGCGCGCAGCTCGTCACGAAACGCGAGCTCGTCCTCGGTGAGCGCCAATTTCATGCCTTGACCTCCAGTTTCGTGGCCATCCCGGCCGCGTCGAGTGCGGCTACCCGGGTGGACCCCGTCATCGACGGATACGATACACAGATAGCGCAATGTCTCAAATAGCCTCGAGGAGGAGAACCATGCCGGACGACGACCGGACCGCGCACGACGCCCTCGGCGTCGGCGAACTGATCGGCCATCGCCATCGCACCGGCAGCCTGCCCGGTCAGCGCCGCGACCCGCATCGGCTGGCCCTGGTCATCGAGGGCGGCGCCTCCCGCGGCGCGTTCTCGCACGGCATGGCGATGGCGCTCGAGGAACTGGGCGTGCTGCCGAGTTTCGACGCGGTGTACGGGGCATCGGCGGGTGCGCTGAACGGAGCGTGGCTGCTGTGCGGGCGCGCACGGGATTCCGAGCGCGCCTGGGCGCCCGAGGTCATCGATCGCGTCATCTCACCGATCCGGGCGCTGCGCGGCGGCCCGGTCGTGGACACCCGGTATCTGGTGCACACCGTGTACGAACGGCTGGTGCCCATGGACTTCCCCGCCATCCTGGCCAATCCGATCACCTTCCATCCCATCGCCACCGACGCCGACACCGGCGCGGCCGTGGATCTGCATGCCGGACTGACCGATTCACGTTCCATCCAGATCGCGCTGCGCGCCTCCACCTGCATGCCGATCCTGGCGGGCAAGCCGGTGCGCATCGGCGCGCGGCGCTACGTCGACGCGGGATTGTCCGAGGCGGTGCCGATTCGCACCGCACTGGCCCAGGGCGCGACCCGGGTGCTGGTGCTGCGCACTCGGCGCGACAACGAGATCGCGCGCCCGCCTTCGGCATTGGAGAACCAGGTGGTGGCCCGCTACCTGTCCCGGCGCGCGCCGGGCGCGGTGGGCCCGTGGCTGGGGCGCGGTCAGCGACAGCTGGCGGACGAGCGGGAGTTCACCGATCACCCGGCGGTGCTGCAGATCCGGCCCCCGCGCAATGCCCCGGACATCAGCCGCACCGACCGCGGCGCGGAACTGCTCACCCGGGCGCTGAGCCTGGGCCGCGAGGTCACCGCGCGCACCCTGGCCGACTACCTCACCCCTATGATTTCCACGTGACGCGCCCGGAGAGAACCAGGTCGCCGGGCCGACCGGCCTCGGCCAGCCGCGACGACGTGCTGCGCGCGGCCGCGGACATGTTCGTGGCGGGCAAGCGGGTCGACGTCAACGCCGTCGCCGCCCAGCTCGGGGTGAGCCGGGCGAGCATCTACCGCTGGTTCGGATCCCGGGACGGGCTGCTCGGCGCGGTCATCGTGCACCAGCTCGATCGCATGGTCGCGCACGTGGAACGCCGAACCAGCAGTACGGGGTTGACGCGGCTGAGCGAGATCCTGGACCGCACCGTGCAGTGGCTGGTCGATCACGATTCGCTGCGCACCTACTTCGACAACGAGTCGACCGCGGCGCTGCGGCTCATCACCCGCAGCGACGGTCCGGTGCACGAACCGGTGGTGGCCATCGTGTCCCAGCTCATCGCGCGAGCGCAGGAGCAGGGCTACCGCCCGCCCCTCGATCGCGAGACGCTGGCCTACGCGCTGGTCCGGCTGTGGGAGGCGTTCCTGTACAACGACGCCGTGGCGGGATTCCGGGGCGACGTGGAGCGTCTGCGCCAGGTGCAGGCGGCGCTGCTGCGCACCTGATCACGCCCGCCGCCGCGACTCTCAGGCGCTGCGAGCCGAAACCTGCTCGAGTGCAAGGCTTTCCGCCGGTTCTCTGCCGTCCCGCAGTGAGCGGCGCACCCACAGCCAGGTGACCGCCAGCATGAGCACCAGCGCCGGCTTTCCCAGCACCAGCGCGACCGAGCCGAGCAGCACCACCTTGTTCGCCGCGTACAGCGGGACCATGACCACCAGGTGTACCGCCCAGAAGGCGAACCATGCCCCGGTCACCCTGCGGTGCAGGAGAAGTCGAGCGCGCGGGTCGGCGTGCTCGGCCGGTTCCAGGCCGATCCGGCGGCAGGCCCAGCGGCTCAGCGGCCGGCCGGTGAGCAGCGTGAGACCGAAGGCGACCGAAAAGAACAGGCAGATCAGCAGATCCGGCAGATAGAAGCCGCGACCCTCGCCGGTGATGCCCACGAACATCGAGAACACGACCACGACCAGCAGCGAGATCGTCACCGTCTTGACCGAATCGCCGCGCAACAGGCGGTACAGCCCGACGAAGGCGGCCACCGCGAGCGCGATCAGCACACCGCTCTTCGCGTCGGCGGCGGAGTAGCCGATGAGGAAGCCGATCGCGGGAGCGGCCCCGTCGAGCAGATGCCCGGGACCGCCCAGCGCCCGGAACTTTCCCCACATCTCGGCAGCTCCCGAGCGTTCACTGGTCTCGATTCGCATGGTCCGCTCCTGTTCGCCGGTCGCCGGAGGTTGTCGTCGGCCAGATCACTATTGCAGTCTCACTGTAATAAGCCGGAGGTTGTAGGCCAAGCCGATATGACCGGTCTCGCTGATTCACAATCCCGTGACCCGGGGCACAGCGCGACGCACGACGACCGGATGAGACCGATTCAGCAAATGTCTAGTTAAGCTCCGGGAGTCGGGGGGTCACGCGGATCGAAGGAGTACGACGTGCAGGTTCCAACCACGCCACCGCTCTCCCGCCGCCGAATCCTGGGCATGGGTGCGGTGGCGCTCGCCGGTCTCGGACTCGCCGCCTGCGGATCCGGCGAGGACTCCGGCTCGAGCTCCGGCACCACCACCTCGGACGACCCCAAGGATGTCGCGGCCGACGCCTACACCTTCGGCTATCCCCTGGTGCTCATGGACGCCACCCGCGCGGGTTCGGGCGCGCCGAACCAATTCATGAACGCCACCGCGCTGCCGACGCCCGCAGACCGCTTCGTGGTGCGACTCAATCTCGACACCCTGTACTCCCAGGCGTGGCTGGATCTGCGGGCGGAGCCGCTCGTATTGCAGGTGCCCGCAATGGAATCCGAGCGGTACTGGCTCATGCAGGTGCTCGACGCCTGGAGCAACACCGCGCACAATCCCAGCAGTGTGCGCCCGCAGACCGACGCCGGGGTGCAGGCTCCCCCGTACACCTATCTGCTGACCGGCCCGCAGTGGAGCGGACAGACGCCCGAAGGCATGACCCGGCTGGCCATGACCACCGACATGACCTGGGTGATCGGCCGGATTCAGGTGAACGGTCCCGAGGACGTGCCGAATGTCGTTGCCCTGCAGGCCGGATTGAAGCTGGTGCCCCTCGGCGCCTGGCTGGCCGGGCAGACCGATTCCCTCGGGCGGCCACTGTCGATCGACCCCGCCGCCACCCCGCCGCCCGCGCAGGTGGCGGCCATGGACGGCCCCGCCTTCTTCGACAGGCTCTGCGCGCTCATGGCGGCCAATCCGCCCGCCCCCGCGGACGCACCCGCCATGGAACGCTTCGCCAAGATCGGCGTGAAGCCCGGCGCGACGGTCGATTCGCTCTCCGCCGATGTGCTGAACGAGGGTGCGGCACAGGCCAAGACGGCGATTCCGGCCTATCGCGACCCGAAGGCCGAATCGGTGAACGGCTGGACCTACAGCACCGATCTCGGCACCTATGGCACCGATTACGCACTGCGCGCCCGCACGGCGGTGCAGGCGCTGGGCGCGAATCTCGCCGAGGACGCCCTGTACCCCAGCATCGGCGGCGAGGCCGACGACAACGGCGTACCGCTGCGCTACCGGCTGCGATTCGCGCCGGGTCAGCTCCCGCCCGTGGACGCCTTCTGGTCGATCACCGCCTACGACGCGGACAGCTACCTGGTGCCGAACGCGGCGCAGATCTATTCGATCGGCCACGATATCCCGGTCGTCGCCGGCCCGGACGGCACGGTGGAGCTCGCCGTCCAGAGTGAGGACCCGGGTTCGGCGGTGCCGCAGGGCAATTGGCTTCCCATTCCGGCCACCGGGAAGTTCTCGCTGAGCATGCGCCTGTACGCCCCGCAGTCACGCGCGCTCGACGACAACTGGCAGCCGCCCGCGCTCACCAGGGAGAGCTGACCGAGCTACCGGATGCCCGGGGTGGCCGGATCCGTGCCGAAGCAGCCCACGATGTAGCAGCCCGGCGGCCACCCCGACACCGGCGGGGCCAGTGGCTTGTCGAGGCAGGTGAGGAACCCGCACCCCGGATAGGCCATGCGGCCCAGGCCCAGCGCGGCCAGGGTGGCTTCGGGATTGGATATGTACGGGTCGGCGAGGCTGACATCGGGCACCGGGCGGTACGGGCCCGGATCGGCCAGCACCGGGTCGCGGAACGCGGCACCCAGCGCCCGCATGGCATCGTGCGGGAAGCTGACCGCGCCGCCGGGAACGGTGATGCCGGTCCAGCTCACCAGCAGCCCCAGGCTGGGCACGATGTTGTTGTCCTGCCGCATCATTCCCGACATCTGCACGGCGTCGGACGGGAGGCCGGGGAAGATCGAGTCACAGCCCGGGCCGTTCACCACGAACAGGTAGCCGTAGCAGTCGTTGGTGCCCGCCGGGGTGGTCGCCTCGTCCAGGTAGGCGCGGGAAATCACCCGCGTGCCCGCCCAGTCGCCGCGATTGGCGATCAGCAGCCCGAGTTTGACGAAATCGTCCGGCGGCATGACCAGATGCGCGTACCCGTAGGTGTGGCCGCTGCGATCACGCGCCCAGTAGTAGTCGCCGCGTTCGATGCCCAAGGGGTCGAACAGTTCCCGCTGGGCGAAGGTCTGGAAATCCTCCCCCACCGCCTGCTGCACCACGAAGGCGAGCAGATCCACCGCACGCTGGCTGTACTGCCACTTCGTGCCCTGCGGCGCGATGATCGGCATCGCGAGGGCCTGCGCCACCACGTTCGGATCCAATTGGATCAGGCCGGTGACGCCCTCGGAGGCGACGGCGACCTCCATCCCGGAGGATTCGGTCAGCAGACTGCGCACGGTGATCGCGCGATGCTCCGCGTCGCCGAGCCCGGCGGGCAGATACCGGTCGATGGAGTCCGTGACCCGCAGGAGCCCGGCGTCCACGGCGATACCGGCCACCATGGACACCACGCTCTTGGTGCTGCTCCACAGATTCCAGGCCACGCCCCCGGCTTGCGCGTTGGTGGGGCCACTGCCCACGAGGCAGTTGTTCCGGTAGATCGACACCGTGAACCGGGTGGGATCGGCCACGAATTCCAGGGCGCGGTCCAGCGCCGCGGAATCCAGGCCGACCGCTTCCGGGGCGGCGGACTCGGGCTGGCGGCCCGAGGTGACCGAACACTGCCGTAGTTGCCCGGGTTCGCCCTGCGCGGCGGGGACGCCGGCGAACAGCGTTCCCACCGTCATCACCGCCACCGCGAGAGCCGTCATCGTTCGCCGCACACCGTCTCCTCTGCCCGAAGTTCCCTTCGGTCAGATCGGAAACGGCAACTCGCCGTTATCTTTTCGTAACCCCCGAATTGTCGGGGCGCTGATTCTCGGGGCGGTGATTCCGGGGGAACGCGGCGGCATTCCGAACGGGGAATTCACCCCGAACCCGGTGGGTCACACCGGGCCCGGGGGGCCTGGGGGGGAGCTGGACCGCGCTCGCGAGCACGGTCGCCGGCTCCGGCTCGGCTACGACGATGCCGTTCGCTCCCATGGTGTCGGCAATACCGCTCCCGCGCAGCAAATCCGCCGAGGAACGTCGGATGCGTCCCATTCTCCGGGCGGGTCGGCACGGTGTCGCGGTTCGACTGTGCCGTATCGGCGAGGGTGTGCGCTTCACCCGCCAGGGATGGTTTCGTGCGCGGGCGAGCCCGAATACCCGGTCGGGCATACGTCCAGATCGAGCCGAAGTCCGGTACGTTGTGTTTGCTAGTGAATTGCTTCTATGCATTTACGGCAGCCCCGGGAGGCTCGGTGACCATTTCCGAACGGGTCGATCCACACCCGGCAACGGTTCATCTGTCGCGGCACGAACTGGAAAAGCAGACGCTCGCCTTTCATCCCGTGGCACATACCGCGGTGTTTCAGCGACTCAGCGCGAGCGTCACCGAATTCGGTCCCACCGTGCTGATCATTTGCTCACCGGCCGGCACCGGAAAGAGCGTAATCCTGGCGGATTGGCTCGACCACGAAAGCCGGACTCGCGGCGGCGACCTCGCGACCGCGTGGATCACCGCGCACGAGGGTCTGGACTCCGCGGCGGCGCTGTACGCGGCCGTTCACGACGCGCTCGGCGCGGACCTACCCGTCCGGACCGAAGCGGCTGCCCCGCACGACATCCACGCGGCACTCGCACATGGTGTCCGGCCGACGGTGCTGGTGTTCGACGACGCCCATCGCATCACCGCGCCGGGGGCGCTCGCCGCGCTGGAAGAGCTACTGGCACAGGCTCCCCCGCACCTGACGGTGGTGGTCGCCGCCCGGCGCGTGCCCGCCCTGCGCTGGCACCCGCTCGAGCTGCGCGGCCGCCTCGTGCGCATCGGTCCCGATGAGCTGGCCCTGAACGCGGTGCAGGTGCGCGCGATCTGCGCACAGCACGGGTACGTCCTGGACGACGGTGACCTGCGTGCCATCACGTCGCTGACCCGGGGCTGGGCCGCGCTGGTGCGCATGACCGCCCAGCATCTGGCCGCGCACGACGGGCGCGGAGCCGCCGCGCTCACCACCCCGGCCCACCCCGTCCGCGCGATATCGGATTTCCTGCAGTCCGAACTGCTAGCCGATATGAGCGCCGGCGCACTGGCTTTCCTGACCCGCGCCGCCATACCCGACGCCTGCGACGACGAACTCGCCACCGAGCTCGCGGGCCCAGAGGCCGCACAGCAGCTGGCCGAACTGGAAAGCGCCGGCTTCCCGATCACCCGGCAGGCGCGCGGGAATCGAGTCTGGTTCGAGTTCCACCCCGTGCTCCGGAATCACCTGCGGACCCAGGCCCGTCGCATCCATCCCGAGCTGCTGCCGGACCTGCACCGCCGCAGCGCGGTCCGGCTGCTCGCCGCCGGGGAACCACTGCTCGCCCTGCCGCACCTGATGGCCGCGCAGGACACGGACGGGCTGCGGAACCTGCTGCGCGATCACGCCTTCGCCCTGGTGCTCGACGGCCACGGCGACGCCCTCCTGTGCGCCCTCGAATCCGCGGGACCGGCGGTCACCGACGACAGCTACGTCTGGCTCCTGCGCGCCGTCCATGCCTTGTCCCGAGGCGAAATCGCGGCGGGCGCGGCCTATTCGGCCCTGGTCCACGCCCGCACGGACGCACCGTCGGTCGCCCCGCTCTCCTGGTTGCGGTCGCTGACCCGGGCCGCCGCTCTCGAAGCCGACATCGCGAACGGCCTCCGGCGATCCGGGGCTGTTCCGGCATCGGCCCGAACGGAACGGCCACCGGCGCGGCAGTGGTTGTGCACGGGCTCGGACGCCGCGGCCGACCTCGCCGAAGACCTCGCGCCGACCGGACAGCCCGACATCGACTGCTACCTCACCATGCAACTCGCGACCGCGCTCGCCCTGCACGGCCGGCTCCCGGAAAGCGAACGCGCACTGCGCCATTGCCTCGCCCTGGCCGACCGCCGCGACCATCACCGGCTCGCGCTGCAGGCCATGACCCGCCTGTCACTGACGGCCGGTCTCGCCGGCGAGATCACCACCGTGCGCACCCGCGCCGAGCGCGCGCGGCTTCACGCCGCCGACCACGAACTCACGTGCACCCCGGATGCGGCGCACGCGGCCGCCCTCGCCGCCCTCGCCCACCATTGGCAGGGCACGACACCGGCACGCGACCGCACCACCCCGTGTCCCGCCGGGGACCTGTCACACGCCGAGTTGCCGGACGGCGACACTTCCCGACCCGCGGCACGATCGCACTTCGGCGGAAAAGGCATCGCCGGTGTGGGCAGCCTCGTCGCTCGTTGCCAGGACGACCCACATTGGCCCGGCGCAACACCGGTCCACCGGTGCTCGGGCCATTCCGAGCACCCCGTGCACACCGTCCCTTCGCGCGGCGCGCCTCTGCTCGACAACGCAGATCCGGGCTCGGGCATACCGTCGCACGGCGATGTCCGGGTGAGCGGAGTCGCCGGGCAGCGCCGATATCGGCAGTGCGAGAACCTCTCTCCGCCCTGCGATTCCCGCCGGCACGGCGAACACTCGGAGGACGAGAGCGGGTCGTGGATCGACCGGCACGTGCGGGCCGTCGCCTGCCTGGTGGCTTTTCACGATCCGGGGGCGGACCGGCACGCCGCGGCAGAAGCGGTGCGCGACAGCATGTTCCGGCTGCTCGAGAGCGGGGCGGCGGCGGTGACCGGCGGGCAACTGCTGCCGTCGGCGATGTGGGTGCTGCTGGGGGTCAATGAACCCCGGCTGGCCCAGGAGCTGGTGGAGCAGGCCGAGCGGGCGGTGGGCGACACAGCGGAGGTCGCGGTCGCGCGCGCCGCCATCGCCGAGATCGGCAATCGGTCCAAATCTACTCGGGCACTGCTCGTTCCGGTCCTCGACGCCGGACCCGAGGTGCATCCGGTCACGGCGGTGACAGCGTGGCTGCTCGAAGCCTGCGCGGCCGAGAGACTCGGGCACGCGCGGCGGGTCCGGCACAGCCTGGAGCAGGCGTTGCGCCGCGGGGCCGGAGAGGGGCTCGTCCGGCCGTTCCTGGACGTGCCCGGCGCCCTGGCACTGCTGGACGAATACACCGGAAGGTTCGGCCATTTCGACGCTTTCGCCGATCGTGTGCGGGCGCATCCGGGGGCCGGGCGGGCCGGGCTGGGGCCGGTATTGACCAGGACCGAGTTGTCGGTACTGCGGCTGCTGCCCTCCGGGCGCACGGCGCAGCAGATCTCCGAGGATCTCGGGGTGTCGGTCAACACCGTGAAGACGCACCTGCGGGGCATCTACGCCAAGCTGGGCACCAACACCCGGGGCGACACGCTGGATCGCGCCCGGCAGCACGGAATTCTGTAGCGCGGCGGTCGTATTCGGTGCTCCCCGCCCGGACCGCGGCGGCACTCATCCGGCCGTCCGGCCCGGAACACGGCACGTCCCCGGGCAACCGAAGCCACCCGGGGACGCGAGCGCACCGAAGTTAGGAAGCGGCCTTCAACGCCGGCGGCTGCCAACTGCCGTCGATCACGCTGTTCTCCGGCGCGTACAGCCGCATGGTGAGCGAGAACTTGCCCGATTCCGGTATCGGCAACCAGTTTCCGGCGGGCACGCGCGAACCCGGATCGGCGGCCTGGACCGTGATGTCCACCGAGCCGTCGGGATTGGCGGTCACCGGGACCTGATGACCGACCGCGTAGATGTTCGCCGGATTCGCGACCAGGAAGCTGTCGGCGTCGTACGCGGTGATCGACCAGAATGCTTTGGCGGGCGGCAGTTTTCCGGCCTCGAAATGCAGGGTGTATTTGCCGTTTGCGCCGCCGCCCGCGGGCTCGACGAACAGCGTCGGGTAGACCGCGTCCTTGGGCAGGTTCGCGCCCAGGCCCAGCATGGCGGTGTTGGCGCGCAACGCGTAGTTGGTCCCGTACGTGCCGATATCGGTGCCGAAGATCCAGCCGTTCTCGTTCTTCCGGCCCGGATCGGTGTACGCGGCAATCGCTTTGGTCCCCGCCTGTGCACCCTGGTTGAGCACGTCGGGTGTGGTCTTGTCGGTATTGCCGCCGGGGGCAACGCCGATCTCGGCGAATCGCTTCATGGCGTCGGCGTCCGCGGCCGCGGGCGGGTTGGCGGTCATGAGGTCGTTCAGGGTGGCGAAGAACTGCGGAGCGAACATCTGGGAGACCTGCTGGGAGGGGTTCTTCGTCTTGTCTGCGGGCTGCCCCGCGGGCAGGTTCTCCTGATCGCCGGCCACCCACCGGCTCAGGGGAACCAGCTTCATCTGGTCCTGAATTGCCTGCACCGCGGCCACATCGGACTCGCCGTTCACCTGGACCCGGCCCAGCAGCCAGGCCATATCGGTGGGCATCTTCAGTTGCGTGACCCCGTCGGGCAGCGTGCCCTCGAACCCGGGACCGGTGACCGCGTAGGTGAACGGGCCGGTCTTCGCGCCCGAGCCCACCTGCGGATCGAGGTTGCCCGGATCGTGCGCGGTGTTGGTCCACGCGTCCAGGATCTGCATGAGCCAGTAGCGGTCGCTGTCCATCTCCGGTATCTGCAGGATCATGGGCTCGGCCTTCAGGTCGAACCACGCCTGCGAGTACAGGGTGTCCAGGTTGAGGCGAACCACCTGGCGATCAGCGGGGGTCGGCAGGGCATCGGCGTGGTTGAACCGGTTGGACTCGCCCGCTGCGGCCCGGGTGGCGTCCATGAGCACCAGCGGATACCCGAAGACGTAGGCGTCGGCTGCGATGGCGGCTTGGTCGTCGGCGGCGGCGCTGCTCGAGGTGCCCGCATCCGAGTCCGAGGAATCACCGCCGCAGGCGGCCAGCGTCAGACCCGCCATCGCGAGCGACAGGCCGACGGCGGCGGCCCGTACCAGCGGACGGCCCGCAAGGGCTCCAAACCTGTTCATAACCATGTACTCCCCTGTCTCAACCGCAGCCGGTGCGGCATCGGATCGGGCACAGTGCGTAGCTGACTCGCCCGCCCCCGGCGATCGCCGGGCACGGACTCCCCACGCTGCCCGATCCGGGCCCGTGGGACCTCACACGTCAAGGGTGATCTTTCGTCTCGCGGGCACGGCGCAGCGCACCCCGGGCGCTACCGGCCCGCTCAGCGCGCGTCGATGGTGGCGAAGGCCGCCCAGATCAACGGCGAGTACTCGATCTCGCCGGTGGCGCGCCAGGCGGCCAGGCGGGACCGCTGCCAGTCGTTGATGGCGGCGACCGGATCGGGCTCCTCGTGGGCCGCGTCGATGGCGCAGACGGCGTCCTGCAACGGGCGGCTGGTCGCCGGCGCACCGCCCAGACGCTGGAAGGCGAGGTCGGTGGGCAGGGGCCAGCGGCCGGCGGTCACGAGTTCGGCTCCGCCGGTGAGCATCGCGGCCACCAGGCCCAGCGCTTCGCCGAAGCGCAGGTCGCCGCCGCTCTCGCAGGCGATGAGGGCGACGCGGCTGGGAATGGGCCACAGCTGCGGGCCGCTGCGCGGGTCGTCGGTCAGGGTGTGGGTGCCAAGCAGCAGGTCCCGGGCCGAGAGCGGACGGTGATCACGTTCGACGGGCGCGAAGCCGAGGGTGTCGGCGGTGCACGCCAGATGCAGGGTGGCCGATTCGCTGCGCCCGGATTCCGGGGCCGCCGCGGTGACATGGCCGACGTACAACAGGCGGGAGGCTCCGGTGCGCAGCGCCTCGCCCAGCCAGTTCCGGTCCAGATCGGTGCGGCGGAACGCCTCGAGCGGATCGCGCACCGCGGGCACCAGCCGATCCACGGCGGCGTGGCCCGCGACCAGTGCGGCCAGCGGGGCGGCCACGTCCATCCGCCCCAGCACCGAGCCCAGCACCGAGTCGGCGCGGAACCCGGGCACGCGCGGATCGAGCACCGCGACCACCGGCAACTCGCGCTCGCTCTCCCAGCTCCGCGCGACCCGGGCGGGAGCCTGCGTGATCCCCGCCGGGGCCAGCAGACTCACGTCGGCGATCTCCACCAGCCGCAGGCCCGCGTCCGGGGCGATCAGCTCCCACGGGATCTGCGCGACGCGCGGCGAAGGCTGGATCCGCAGTCGCGGCCGCACCCCGGCGGTATACAACTCGTACAGCTGCACCGCCAGCTGATAGGGCAGAAACGTCGCCGAAAGAAACTGAGCCAGCGCATCTTCCGTTCCGAACTCCGCCAGTTCCCCCGTACCCAAGACGTTTTCGAGCCCACCGGTCTCCCCCGGTGCGGGCAGTGCCGCCGCGAACCGCTCCACCGCCGCCTCCACCTGCTCCCGGGGCACGACCCCGATCCCCGCACCGGCCGGATGATCCACCCATCGCCAGGTGATGAACAGCTCCCCCGCATCGGCCATCCGCACGTACGCCGTCGGCTGTGCCGCAGCGCCGTTCACGACCGGACCACGCGCTCGTCGCGCAGGCGGCGACCGTAGCGTTGCTCGGCGGCGGCGATCCAGGCGGCCAGGGCCAGATGGCCGTCGGGGGCGACGGCCACGTACGGGGGCGGCGCCACCGGCAGTCCCGCGCCGGCCGCCACGGCCGCCAGCGCGCTGCCCAGGTGCAGGGCGTCGGCGATGGCCGCGGTGGGCGGGGGCGGGGCGGCCATGGGTTCGAGGAGGTTCAGATGGGGGGCCTGCGCGGGGGTGGCGGCGATGCGTCCGATGTCGAGGGTTGTTCCGACACAGCTGGTTTCGATGAGGTCGGCGATCAGGTGGGCGTCGCCCGCGAGATAGGCGTAGCGGAAGGCGACGCGGAGCGCGGGGTCGGCGATGCGGCGGCTCCAGGTTTCGCGCTGCGGGCCGTCGGGGAGTTCGTAGCGCACCGCGTCCAGGGCCAGGGCGGCCGGGACGGCCAGATCGACCGCGCGGTGCAGCAGGGCGGGATCGGCCTCGAGCAGCGGCTCCAGCAGCCCGGCGTGCCAGTGGTCCAGTTGGGCGCAATGCAGCCCCAGACCGTGCCCGGCGTAGGTGGCGCGGGCGTCCGCCAAGGCTCGCTCCCCGTCGGCGTAGCGGTGCGCGGCGAAAGCGACCATGGCCGAACGAGTTCGGACATCGGTGGCATCGATGACCGCGCCCGACTCCTCGAAATGCGCGAGCGCCTGCCGATACCGGGTCTCGGCCAGGTTCAGGTCGGTGCGCTGCTCGGCGATGAAACCCATGATCTTCCAGCCGATCCCGGCCCGATAGGCGACCCCGGTCTCGTCGAAGTACTTCTGCGCGGCCAGCAGCAGCCGTTCCGCTTCGTCGAAACGACCGGACCGCGAATGCATGATGGCCAGATTCTGCGTCGTCTCGGCCACCCCGGAACTGTCCCCGGCCGCGGAGAACGCGGCCAGCGCCTGCCCGGCGAAATCCTCGGCCAGTTCCCAGCGCCCGGTCTCGAAATGCGCTGCCGCCAGGTTCATCAGCGGGTGCCCGGCCTGCGCCGGCGCGTAATGCTCCGCGGCGGACAGTGATTCGTTGGCCAGCTCGATCGCACGCGACCACTGCTGCCGGTGCAGCGCCAGTGCGGTGGCCGAGACCAGCCCGGCGAAGCGCAGATCAACGGGCGCGTCCGGGGCCGCCAGCTCCGCCCGCGCCCGCTCCATGGCGTCCTGCGCACCGTCCAGATCCCCGAGGTGTTGCAGGGCCTGCGACAGGTTGATGAGCGCGACCGGCCGCATGCGCGGCGCGTGGTCGGGCATGCGCGCCAGCGCTTCCCGGAACCGGGCTACCGCCTCGGCGTGCTCGCCCAGCTGATCGGTGACACATGCGGCGTCGACCAGCGCGCACAGCGCGTAATCACCCCTCTCGGTCAGCACCGCGGCGTCGAAGATGCGCAGCGCCTCGCGCAGATCACCGCGCACCATCGCCTCGGCCCCGGCCCGCAGCGCCGGCGACTCCTCGGGTCCCGCACCGCTGGCCATGGGCACGTCAGAAGTCCGAATCTTCGGCGGCGGCGGCGATTTCGGCCAGCAGCGGCGCGTCCGACCCCTGCCCGTCGGCACTGACGCCGACCGCCCGCCGCAGCCGCGCCGCCGCGAAGTCACGGATCCGCGACCGCAGGTCCACCGAGGCGTCTCCGGTGCGAATGCCGAAGCCCGGCACGTGGATATCGACGTGCACCGGCGCACCGGCGGACGACACCGCCGCAGCGCCGACCCACGCCCCGCCGCTGGGCGTCAGGGCGGCTTCGACCAGCGTGCCGCCGGAATCGATGCGCGCCCAGGGCCGCAGGTACGCCGCGACATCGGCGGGGGCCTCCGGCGCCGCGGCCGCGCTGACCGCCACCGTCGTCGCCCCGTCCTCGCGCACCACGCGCCAGGACACCGCCCGCTCGGAGGCGTCCACCAGCCCGGGCGGGCAGTACCGCCAATCCCAGCCGCCGCGACCCCGCGCCAGCACGAGCGCGCCGGGACCGTCGCCTTCAGCACCCGCGGCGAGTGCGTAGTCCGCCGCGCGCGGCAGCGCGTCGACCGGTGCCCGCACCGCCGGCGCGACGGCGTCGGCGCCGTCCACCAGGAACTCGCATTCCTCGGTGAGCGCGGCGATATCCCGGTCGAGCACCTCGGGATCCAGGGGCGGAATCGCGTCGATGGTCGAGGCGGGCCACCAGCGCGAGGCCCAGTGCGCGTAGGCCAGCCGCCGCGCGCTCGCCGCGAGCGCGGGCTGTCCCGGCTCCGCGCCGTACACCGGCGTTTCACGCTCGGGCGTCCGCGCCGACGCGTCGAGCGCGAGCGCGAGCGCTTCGCCGTACAGTGCCCACACCCACTGCTGCGCGAGCTCGGCGTCGTCGATCACCGCAGACGGAAGTTGTTGCGGGGCAAGCACGTTCCAGGACAGGTGGCCGCCCGCGACCTCCAGCACCATGACGTCCACGTCGGCCGCCGCGTCGAGCACGGTCGGCGCGCCGGGCGGCAGGATGCCCGTCAGCCCGTCCGCGAGCCGCCGAATCATCACCTCGCTCATCCCGCCCTCGATTCCATCGGTTCCGCCGCGATCTCGGTTGTCGCCAGGGCTCGTTTGACGCGGGTCCGGTGGTCCAGGATCACCGATCTCGCCACCCCGTCGAGCACGTCCCACAGCTCATCTGGCGCGTACACCGGGAATTCCCGCACGTCGCGCCCGTGCAACCGCACCCACAACCGCCGCGAGTAGACCCGCCACGGCACGCGCAGTTCGGCCGCGATCGTTTCCAGCGGCCCGCTCGCGCCCTCCGCCCGAACCACCAGCCGCCGCGCCTGCAGCACGTACGCTTCCCGCTGCCACCGCGCGTTGATCACCCGCGCGGCCGCCGACTCCGCTCGCCAAGCCCCGCTGCCGAGAGCCCGATCACCTTGGACCGCAATCACTTCGCCATCGGTCGCGCGCGTACCGTCCAGCGGCGCGGGGGCCACGCCGAGATCGCCGCCCACCACCGAAGTCGTCGCGAGGGGCGCGCACATCTCGGCGCCGGCGAGCCACCGGTCGCGCTCGCCCGCACGGTCGGCGTCGATCGGCCGCAGCTGTGCCGCCAGCACCGACCCGGCCGCGGCGGCCACGCGCAGCGACTCGTCCAGCAACGACCAGGGCGAGCACGCCCGCGCCACCTCCGCGGTCACCAGCTCCGGGATGGGCGGCAGCTCCGCCCGCTCGCTCGACGCCTGCAACACCGTGAACACGCGCTCGTGAATGGTCCGGTCGAAGGGCAGCCCCAGGCTGGCCTTGGACGCCGAACCGCCCACCCCCGGCGGCCGCGGCAACTCGTGTGCGGTGAGCCCGAGCTCCCGGGCCGCGTCGCCGTTCTCCGCGCGCCACAGCCGAATTCCGCTGTGCGTGCCGACGTAGGCCGCGGCCAGATCGTCGATGTCCACCTCGGGTTCGGGCTCGCCGAGCCGACCGGCAGCGCACGCCTCCAGCAGTTCGGCCAGCGCGGCCGTGGGATCCGGATCGGGGCTCAGGGGCCGCCGCCGCCACGCCGTCGCGATGAGTTCGCCGAGCTCGCGGGCCTGCTCCGGATCCGCCAGATACTCCTTGAGCGCCTGGGTGGTCCGACCGGCGGTCATGTCGTGGATCTCGCGCAGCGCCGCCTCGGCCGCGGCCCTGTCGCGCACCGGATCCGGCAGACCCGAGACCGTCGCCAATTCGAAGCAGCGCTGGAAATACAGGTCCTGTGCGTTCCCCTCGGTGATGCGCAGCGCCCGGCGCACCTGCTTGAGCAGGGTGAACCAGGCGGCGGTCGCGCACAGCACATCCGCGGCCGCGAGCAGGCGCGTGGTGAGCAGCACCGCGCCGTCCGCGCTCAGGATCGAGCCCGCGCACAGCGGATTCTGCACCGGCCGGATCACCAGCGGATCCAGAATCAGGTTCACGGTGCGGCGCAACGGCCCGCCGTGCGGTCCGCTCAGTGCCTGGACACCGTCGAGGCGGCGCCAGACCTCGTCCAGCACCATCGCCCTCGGTCGTCGCATTCGCCCAGGTTAGCGGAGTTCGCACCCCGATCACGCACCGAAAGTTGGTATCGGTAGGGCAGCGGTCGGTTTCTACGGTTCTCTCATCGGCTCCACCGGGGAGCCACACCGGAAGATCGAGGAAACACCATGAACACCAAGTCCGTTCGCATCGCCGCCGCCCTCACCGCCGCCGCCACCGCCGCCCTCCTGGTCACCGGTTGCAGCGACGACTCGGGCACCTCCACCACCAGCACCTCGGCCGCCACCGGCGCCTCCACCCCGGGCAACACCGCACCGGCCGGAAAGTCCTCGGCCACCGTGGACGGCAAGGCGCTGGACGGCAAGTTCGACACCACCTGCGTCAAGCAGGGCGGAACCCTGGCCCTGGCGCTGACCGACACCGCCAACGCCACCTACGGCCAGCTCACCGTGAGCGCCACCCTGACCGACGACAGCACCGTGCAGGCGGTCGGCATCGCGGGCAGCAAGGGCGGCGACAACGGCCTGCCCTACGCCATCGGCTACGGCAACGGGATGCCCGGCGGCTCGGCCAAGGTCGTCAAGGACGGCAAGACCTACAAGGTCACCGGCGAGGGCGTCGGCACCCCGGACATGACCAACCCGACCGCCGGGGTCAAGAACTCCACGTTCGAGATCACCTTCGCCTGCTCCGACATCGTCGGCTCCTGAGGCAGACGTCTTCCACCGGCCGCCCGACGCGGTCACCGCTCCGACAGCTCCACCCCGCTCGTGCCCGGCCGGGCACG